>NZ_JBIWCX010000014.1:0-125421 GCF_044761695.1 Lysinibacillus sp. NPDC097287 | reverse complement strand
ATTCGCTCGACTTGCATGTATTAGGCACGCCGCCAGCGTTCGTCCTGAGCCAGGATCAAACTCTCCATAAAAGTAGTTTGAAAGCTCATTAGCTTCGCTAGCGTATCAACTAAAAGTTGATATCTATTTATTACTTGTGTTTCATTCACTAACGAAGTTAGCTATTAGAAACGTTATTGATTACGTTTTGCTTGTTCAGTTTTCAAGGTTCATGTTGTTGTCGCTTTGTTTCAGCAACTTTTATATCATAACTTGTATTTAACAAGAAGTCAATAACTATTTTGAAATATTTTTCTCAAGTGTTCCCTCTTGTTAAGGACAAGTAATAATATATAACACAACAATTAATAAATCAAGCTTTTTGAGAAAAAAACTTAAAAATCTTTTTCTCATCTACTGCAAATAATACAATGCCCAGTATAACAACTAATCCGCCGATAATTTGAGTAGCTACTAAATACTCTTTAAAAATGAAGATGGCAAGGACAGCTGCAAGAATCGGCTCGAGTAATATTGCAATCGAAACAACATTCGTACTTACATATTTAATGGACCAGTTGAAAAGTGTATGTCCTAATAAATTTGGCACAATTGCTAAAAGAATAAACCAAATCCAATCAATAGTTGGATAAGGACCAAATGATTCCCCTTTAATAAGAACATAAAAAAATAACGTAACCGTACTAACTGTATAAACAATCATTGTATACGTAACCAAAGACAGACGTTTTCGTACATCTTGGCCAAACAATAAATACGCTGTAATAAGTGCACATGCAATTAGCGCCAGCATGTCTCCATAAAAGGCAGAGCCACTTAGTTGGAAATCACCCCAACTAATTAACACACTTCCTGCAATCGCGATTGTTCCTGCAAGTATTGTTTTTCCGGTAATTTTTTCTTTGAAAAAGAGATATGTCCCGACAAAGGCGAATAACGGCTGCAGTGTTACAAGGACAGTTGAGCTAGCAACAGACGTGTAGTTTAACGACTCAAACCACAAAATAAAATGAAATGCTAAAAATACACCTGCTATAGATGAAAAAATCCAATCCCGACTAGTTAGCTGCTTTAATTCACTTGTATACTTCCAAAAAAATAATGGTGCCATAATTATTACTGAAAACAGCATACGATAGAAAGCAATTACACCAGCCTCTGCATTGGCTAGTTTTACAAAAATAGCGGAAAGCGATACCGAAATGACCCCAATAAAAATCGGGATATACGGATGAATTTTAGGTTGACCCATTCTTGTTGTACTTCCTTTCTGAAAATTCTTTATACTCCATCACTTACCTGTCGTACAATACAAAAAAGCAATGTACATATAATAATGGCACTTTGCATATCTCTTAGCAATACGAAATATCGGTGGGGGGTTTAGCATGAATACTTTATTGGAAAATATGATTACAATTGAAGTAATTATAAAATTAGTAATCGCCGCCACTTTAAGTTTAGTAATCGGCATTGAAAGGGAATTGAAGAGGAAGCCTGTTGGGTTAAAAACAAGCCTAGTCATTGCGACATTCAGCTGTCTTCTAACCATTATTTCAATTGAGACTGCTTATTCAACACCTGCACGACATGACATTAATATTACCATGGATCCACTGCGTTTAGCAGCACAGGTCGTGAGTGGTATCGGTTTTCTAGGTGCGGGTGTTATTTTAAGACGTGGAAATGATAGTATCTCTGGTTTAACGACAGCTGCGATGATTTGGGGAGCAGCTGGAATTGGAATAGCAGTTGGTGCAGGTTTCTACATGGATGCAGCAATAGCTGTTGTCATCATTGTTTTTGGTATTGAAGTATTATCACCATTTCTGATGAAAATCGGACCTAAGCGTATTCGTATGCGAGAAATATCGTTAAAAGTTCAAGTTAATGACGATACTAAAATGGAATCGTTGCTTCAATTTTTAAAAGAAAACAATATTATTATTGAAAACATGCGTATAAAAGACATCCCATTAAGAAATGATATAGTTTTACACGAATTAGATTTACGCTTATCACTACTTATCTCAGATAATCTACTGTCGTTTTATCGTTCATTGCGAAGTTTGTCTTATATAGAAGAAATTGAAATGGAAATTTTAAACTAGTCGGAGGACACTTCAATGGCAGAAACGCTTAAACTCTTAAAGGATGGTAATAAACCTTCCCTACTGGCAGCATTCGTGAATGCCTTTTTAGGCATTATTAAAGGTGCTGCCTTTTTCTTTACAGGCAACGTTGCAATGTTTGCTGAAATGATGCACTCATTTGGAGATGCAGCGAACCAATTTTTTGTTTATGTCGGCTCTGCACTATCGAAAAAAGCACCAAATGAACAATTCCCAGGTGGTTATGGTCGAATTGTCAACCTCGTATGTTTATTTGCTGTAATTATCGTTGCAATTCTTTCCTATGAAACGATTAAAGAAGGCTGGCACCATTTCTTACATCCTTCAACCGAATCAAAAGGAATGCTGATTGCATTGAGCGTTCTTTTCATTGGAGGAGTTCTTGAGGGAACTGTATTAGCAAAAGCAGCAGTAGAAGTTTTACATGAGGCCGGTCAAGAAAAAGCTGGACTTGCTTCCATTCCAAAAGCATTTAGATTTTTAAATCGAGCAAAGCCTGCAACTAAACTTGTTTTTATGGAAGATTTAGTAGCCACAGGTGGTAACGTACTAGCTTTTAGTGCCATTTTAATTGCCCATTTTACTGGTTGGGCTCAAATCGAAGGTCTCGTATCGATGATTATTGGCTGCATGATGTTCTATGTAGTCGGCAACGTTTTCCTTGATAACGCACGCGGTGTTATTGGTGAAACAGATCAGGAAATGCTAAATCGTATCGCCCATCTTGTATTGGACGATCCCAACATCAAAGATATCGTACGCTTAGAAGTCATAAAAGAAGGTGAGTTTCTACATGTAGAGTTAGTCGCAGAGGCTAATCCGGAATTATCACTCGCTTACCTAGATGATGTGCGTGATCATTTGACTGAAATAATCCTTAGCCAAAAAGGCGTGACAAAGGTAACCATTCTCTATGACGAGGATGATGGGGAAATGACTTGGGTGCATATTGGGGATCGACCTCCAAATTTACCCCAAAAATAATATTAAAATAGCCAATTGCCTTGTTCCGGCAATTGGCTATTTTATATACAAGTATTAACGTTCCATTTCTTTCTGACATAAGTTCTTATTGATATTTCTAGAACTTACAATCCGTGAAAGTTGATAGCATTTAGACTCACATATTATCTGCAATTTAATAAAATTTCTCTAACATCTTCCTCATGTAGCTTTTTGAAATTACCAAACGGGCCATTTAGCATAGCGTGCTGGATAATCTGGTCAAATTTTGTATCATCGATATTATAGTCTTTCAAACGATTTGGCGCACCTAATGATGTCCAAAAAGCAGATAAGCGATCGATACCTTCATAAGCTACTTCCTCAACAGATTTACCAGTTGGGTCGACACCAAATACTCGTATTGCCAAACCAGCAAAACGTTCAGGATTCACTGAGACACTATGACGCATCCAATGTGGTTGTAAAATTGCCAATCCACCTGCATGTGGAATGTCATAAACGGCTGATATCGCATGTTCTATGTTATGTGATGCCCAATCTCCGCGTGAACCAATCGATAAAAAGCCATTTAATCCGATTGTACCAGCCAATAGAATCGTTTCACGTAAAGCGACATTTTCTAAATCTTCGATGAGCTTCGGTCCTGTTGCTATTACTGTACGCAATACACCTTCACACATTTCATCTGTGATTGGTGTATTCGTGGCATTATGGAAATATTGCTCCAATACATGTGACATCATATCAACGATGCCATACACTGTATGATTTTTTGGCACACTCACTGTATATAAAGGGTTTAATATAGAGAATTCAGGGAATGTTACAGGACTTCCCCAACTTAGTTTTTCTTCCGTTGCTGCGTTCGTAATGACAGAACCTGCGTTCATCTCAGAGCCTGTTGCTGCTAAAGTTAACACTGTGCCTAACGGTAATGCTTCTTTAGCAAATGCTTTTTTCGTTACAATATCCCAAGCATCTCCATCGTATTTTGCACCTGCTACAATCAATTTCGAGCAATCAATTACAGAGCCACCACCAACAGCAAGTACAAAATCTATACCTTCAGTTTTACAAATTTCAATACCTTGACGCGCTGTTTCCACACGTGGGTTTGGTTCTACGCCGCTCAATTCAAAAATCTTCTTATCCGCTTCTTGTAATTGTTTAATAACCGCATCGTAGACACCGTTTTTCTTAATGCTTCCCCCGCCATACACAACTAGTACCTTGTTTCCGTGCTTCGCTAATTCTTTCGGTAAATGCTCCAATGCGTTTTCACCAAAATGTAATTTGACAGGATTATAAAATGTAAATGAATTCATGGAAATCGCCCCTTTCTAGTTGGATTTTCTCACATTACTAAGGATGATAGCAATGATTAGCACATCGTTCTACACTTTCATCATATATTCAGCATAAATACGATTAATGTTATCTGGAACTGGTACGCCTAACTCTTCCTGCAGTTTTTGCTGAATCATATCGTAACATTGTGTACAATCTTGTTTTTTATTTTGCTCGATTAAAAATTGCAAGAGCAAAAACATGTATTGCTCATTGAATTCATCTACCTCTAACATTTTTTGTAGGCAATTTAGTTTTAGTAATGGATTCAACTGATTCGCACGGGTGACATACATTTCTAACATATGTAATACGCTCTGTTTTAAGCGTAGTTGCATTTGAGTTGCCCAAGGGTATTCTTCTTCTACTAAAAAGTCACCTTCATAGTAATTTAGGAGATGTTGAATCGATTGTTCATCATGATGCTCCCTTTCTAACAATTGCATGAGGTCTTCATAATCACTATTAATTTCTACATTTAACTGATAATGATTATTGACTAATTCAATAGGGTTCTCACTACCATTTTCCTTCAATATTTTACGCAATTGATAGATAGTAGTATGAAGGTTCGCTCCCGCTCTTTCTAATTCAGCTTCAGGCCACAATTCTTCCATAATGACTGAATTTAGCAGTGGTCTTTTTTTGTGAAACCATAAATATAAAAACAATTCACGAACTTTTCTTGTACGCCATTTCACAATTTCACGATGTCTATCTAGCAGCCTAAAGCTTCCAAATGTGTGGGC
Organism: Lysinibacillus sp. NPDC097287; assembly: GCF_044761695.1. NCBI lineage: Bacteria > Bacillati > Bacillota > Bacilli > Caryophanales > Bacillaceae > Lysinibacillus > Lysinibacillus sp. NPDC097287. Next base: position 120,227 of record NZ_JBIWCX010000014.1, on the reverse strand, counting down.
ATACATGGTCAACTTCTCATTTTCAGGCTGGATCTCTAGGCGTTGATTACATATTTTCTGTGCTTTTGTTAGTGCTTTTAATAAACGATTTTCTCGAACTGGCTTTAATAAATAATCTGTTGCTTCGATTTCGAAAGCATCTACTGCAAACTGAGAATGTGCAGTCACAAAAATAATTTGCAAATCAGGGTATCTTGTTAATAGCTTCTTGGCAACATGCAAGCCATGAATATCGATCATTTCCATATCTAAAAAAACGACATCAACTCGTTCTTTCTCTAAAAGAGCAAAAGCATCCATAGCATTTGTATAGGTACCTTTGATGCAAACAGAAAATTGCATTAGCTTTTTCAGCATAATACTTAATACATCGACTGCCATTTTTTCATCATCAATAATAACTATATTCATTATGCATCACCCTCTGGTAATAGAATCCTAACAGTAGTTCCTTTGCCTACTTCACTATCTATATGAAGACTGGCATTTTTAATAAGCTTGAATTTTTTCAGCGGATTAGCAAAACCAATTCGTATACTTTCCTCATTCACTAATTGTCGTAACTTATCTGCTGGAATACCCACACCATTATCATATATTTTAATACTTACAAACCGACCTTCCCGTTGCACACTTACTTTAATAGTACCGCCTTCTTTTTTCTTCGAAATCCCATGAAAAACTGCATTTTCAACTAATGGTTGAAGAGATAGTGCAGGAATTCGCAACTGAATAGATTCATCAATATCATAAGTTATGGCAAGACGATCACCAAAACGCATTTTTTCAATATAAAGGTACGCTTTCACAAGATCTATCTCATCTTCTAAAGAAACCATACTATTACGATAGTGGACATTCAACTTGGCACGGAAATAGGTTGCTAAACAATATAGCGCTTCTCGTGTATTTTCTATATCTGTATAGCTTAATCCAATAATAGTATTGAGTGTATTGTAGACAAAGTGAGGCGTCACTTGCGTATATAAATAGTTCATTTCATCTTCAATCGCATCGATAGAAGATTGCCGAACTGCCAGTAAGGATTGAATTCGCACTAGTAATTCATCCATCGCAATCGGTTTTTGCAAATAATCATTCGCACCAACCTGTAAAGATAACACTAAGTCTGAATGCTGCATAATTGCTGTCAGAACAATAATTGGCAATTCTAACATGTCATACTCCTTACGCACTTTTTCACATAATTCATGACCTGACATACCACTCATCATTAAATCAATTAACATACAATCCACTTGATGCGTTTTTAGGTACTCAATCGCATCACACCCATTATCAACAGCAATAAACGTATAACCCTTTTTGGTTAAAGCGTCTGCCAATACCTTAATGTTCACATGATCATCGTCAACAACTAAAATTGTCTTATCGCCACCTTTATGAATAAGGGGTAAATCGAGTTGAAGGACCTTATGATCTGGTCTACGCGCAACTACCTGATGTTGACTTTCTTCAATTATTTTTTCCTTTGTTGCGAGTGGCACTGTGAATGTAAAACTCGTTCCTACACCAAGTGTACTCGTAACATAAATTTCACCATTCAGCTTTTCTACTATATTTTTAGCAATACTTAACCCTAATCCCAGACCTCCACTACTCTTGTCTTTCTTTACTTGATAAAAAGCATTAAAAATACGCTCTAATTCTTGTGAGGGTATGCCAACGCCTGTATCACTCACTTTTATTTCCATCTGTTTGCCACGAACATTCGCAAATACGGTGATCTGGCCATGCGACGTGTGTTGCATCGCATTATTCAACAAATTATAAAGCACTTGCTTCATGCGCAATTCATCTGTATACATTGCTGGCAAATTTTGATCCACATTACTGACTAGACTTATAGTTGTTTCATCTAACATAAAACTGTGAATTTCTGCGATGACTTCATTAATAACACTAACTGGTACAACACGTGGTGTGACACGCAAATCTCCTTGGGGATGATTCGATGAAAATAATAAATCTTCTACTAAATAACCTAAGCGCTGGGTGACGTTATGAATTAAAATGACATTCTCTTGTTGTGTACGTTTTAATGGCCCCTCCGCACCTTCCATTAATGATTTGGATAAATTCAAAATACCATTTAAAGGTGTACGTAATTCATGGGAGGTTTTTAATATAAACTCATCCTTCATTTGGTTATATGCAAGTAGCTCCTCTGAGAGCGTTCGGACTTTATTGTAGGATAAATTAGCACGGAAACTTAGCAATGATGAGAAGCTAAATAATAATAATAAAAATAAAACGATCTCAATATAATCAATCGGTACATCAAATAGAAAATTTAGTCCTAGTAGACATGCATAACAACAAGTGGACACTAATACACCTAAAATGTAATGCGCCCCCTCTCCTCCTCTCCAAAGTACACGTAATAACACGAACAGATTATAGATTATTATTGGAATTAATGACCCTACAAGTATTTTCCCCCAAATCGCAATGTCTCCTACTGTTACAGGATTCGCCCCAGAAAATGGATTGTAGATGGCGTAAATGCAGAAAATAAAACTAAGGACAAGACCAATACCATGAATTGTTTTTTTTCGTGTAAACTCTGGATACATATAATAGATAAAATATGTTAGGCAGGCGAGCACCAAAGGCACTATTCCTAACTGTAATCGAACTTGCTCTGTAATCTTTATGTTTGGCATAATTAGAAAGAAAACTTTTTGATTAATAAACGACATATATAGTCCAACTAATGCCGCAAATAAACCCAAAAACAACTCTTCTTTACGCCTACGATTTTGACTATATGAAATCAAGTAAATGACCCCAAATACCATATACCCCACTGACACAAGAGTATTTAATATCACCTTAATAAGGTAATACTTTTGGATTGACTCCTTTGTGCCAAATTCTATAGGAAAAATAATTCCTGCTTTATAATAATTATAATTCGCAACATGAATGACTATATCTAGTTCTTGATTTTCACTTTTAGCAAACACTGTATATTTATCATCGTTTTCAAATCGAAAATCTTCGAATGTTGTACTTGGGTTTCCCATCGCCCCGACATCTTCCCCATTAATAAATATGCGATTTGCTTGCCGTATTGTACGTATGTATAAGCCATATTGTCCCTCAACAGGTACTTTTACCGTTAAACGATATGTACCAACAGAAACCCCTTCTTCATTAGGTTCCATAAAATCACCCCCGTTAGAAGGCACTTTGATTGGTTTTCGCTTTTCTCCATAACGATCAAATGATTCATCGGGTGAAATTAATACGTTTGGATAAAAAGACCATTCCCCATCCAATTTTAAAATTTTATTTCCTTGTAATTGCGAAGAATCAATTGATGCTGTTCCAGCTTGTGCAATTTGCTGACTACTTGTCAAAAAGTAATCTCGGTTTCCGAGAAAAAACACAGCCGCAAATAACAAGATAATGGTTATAATAATCATGATATTTTTTCTCATCACAAGCCTCCACTATTATAAATATCAAGTTTAGTAATACGATTTCTTAACGACACTTACCTTCCCCTTAAATTCTCATTGAAACTTAAGTTCTTAAGTTCGCTTTTTTATGTCAGTGAGGATGGGATGGCATAAGCAAAAATAAATGTGTGAAAATCCACCTGTTTATACTATCCAGGTGGATTATGAATTGTATAAATATATTTATGCTGCTTTAGTAATTTCTTTGAATGCCTATCAAATTTATTATATCAATATTTTCTATATATGTAATATATTACGATTTTGATACCACCTCAAATGTCCAACTCCACGTTTAACTTTTGTGTAACTATATCAATTACAATCTTGGGTGTAGTGTTCTGGAAGTCTAACGCAATACAAATTGAACAGCTTATACATACTTAAAAGAAAACACCTCTAAAAGAAATGTAACTAATAGAAAATGAGCCGCCTCATTTTTTGAGACGGCTCATTTTCACATGTTTTATATTGAGCGATTAAACCCAACCACGGAAGCGTGATGCCTCCGCAGTGCGGCGTACTCCAACCATATATGCTGCTAGGCGCATATTGATATTACGCGTTGTAGCTGTTGTGTACACATTGTCGAATGCTTCTACCATTTTTTTATAGAGACGTTCTTCTACTTCTTCTTCTGTCCAATAGTAACCTTGGTTATTTTGAACCCACTCAAAGTAAGAAACCGTTACGCCACCAGCTGATGCTAGTACGTCAGGTACAAGTAAGATTCCACGTTCTGATAAAATTTTTGTTGCTTCTGAAGTTGTCGGTCCATTTGCCGCTTCTACAACAATATCCGCTTTAATATTATGTGCATTATCTGCAGTAATTTGATTTTCGATTGCTGCTGGTACTAATATATCACAATCTAATTCAAGTAATTCTGTATTAGAAATCGTGTTTTCAAATAACGTTGTCACAGTTCCAAAGCTATCACGACGATCTAGTAAATAGTCGATATCTAAGCCTTCTGGGTCATGAAGGGCACCATGGGCATCAGAAATACCAATTACTTTTGCACCTAAGTCGCTCATGAATTTAGCAAGGAAACTACCTGCGTTCCCGAAACCTTGAATAACAACGCGTGCTCCTTTTATGTCAATGCCACGTTTTTTTGCTGCTTCTTCAATAACGATTGTTACCCCTTGAGCAGTTGCACGGTCACGACCTTGTGAGCCACCAAGTACAAGCGGTTTACCTGTGATGAAACCTGGTGAGTTGAATTCATCCATACGGCTATACTCATCCATCATCCACGCCATAATTTGTGCGTTTGTAAATACGTCTGGAGCCGGAATATCTTTAGTCGGTCCTACAATTTGGCTTACTGCACGTACATAACCACGGCTTAAGCGTTCGATTTCGCCCATCGACATTTGACGTGGATCACATTCAACGCCACCTTTACCACCACCATAAGGAAGGTCGACGATACCACATTTCAATGTCATCCACATTGAAAGCGCTTTAACTTCTTCCTCAGTAACAGCTGGATGGAAGCGTACTCCACCTTTTGTTGGACCTACGGCATCATTATGTTGTGCACGGTATCCTGTGAATACTTTTGTCGTGCCATCATCCATTTTTACAGGAATGCGTACTTGCAGCATACGAAGTGGTTCTTTTAATAATTCATACATTGCTTCGTCATAGCCAAGTTTATTTAACGCCTCGTGGATAACTTCTTGAGTTGATGTAAATAGATTCAAATTTTCAGACATATTAAATCGCCTCTTCATTCTTTAATATGGTAGTATATCGCCAACATTGTAACATACTTCTGACGGAAAATGTGAACAATTTGTTAAAGTTAAAATACTTTTACAATACGCGCAATGGACCAATCTAAATCTGCCTGACTGATGATGAGTGGTGGTGCAAAACGAATCACTGTCTCATGTGTTTCTTTGCACAGTAATCCTAATTCTTTTAATCGCTCACAGTAAGGTCGTGCAGGCTCTGTTAACTCCATACCTACAAATAAACCTCGACCACGTACCTCTTTAATGACTGGATTATCGATTGCTTGCAACGCCTGTTTAAAGTACTCTCCTAGCTTTAATGAACGTTCAGCAAGTTTCTCTTCCTGAAGTACTTGCAGTGCTGCAATCGATACTGCACACGCTAGTGGATTCCCACCAAAAGTAGAGCCATGCGAACCCGGATTAAATACCCCTAAAATATCACGATTTGCCGCTACACAAGAAATTGGGAATACTCCACCTCCAAGTGCTTTCCCGAGGATATACATATCTGGTTCTACACCCTCCCAATCACAGGCAAACATTTTACCAGTACGCCCTAAGCCAACCTGAATTTCATCGGCTATGAATAACACATTATTCTCGCGGCATAATTCTTTAGCTGCTTTCAAGTAGCCCTCTGGTGGAATGACAATACCGGCTTCCCCTTGAATTGGTTCGATTAAAAACGCTGCCGTATTTGGTGTAATTTCTTTTTTCAATGCATCAAGATTACCGTAATCGATAAGTTTGACATTGGGTAACATTGGACCAAAGCCCCGACGATATTCTTCGTCGGAAGATAGAGATACCGCTAACATAGTACGCCCATGAAAATTCCCATTGCATGCAATAATCTCTGCTTTCCCGTTTTCTACCCCCTTCACATCATAAGCCCAACGACGAGCTGCTTTAAACGCAGTTTCTACCGCTTCGGCACCTGTATTCATAGGTAACACCATTTCTTTATTCGTTAATTTACTGACAAGCTCATACCATTCACCTAAGTTATTACTATAAAATGCACGTGATGTTAATGTAACTTTGTCTGCCTGCTCTTTTAAAGCAGCAATAATTTTCGGATGACGGTGTCCCTGATTAACCGCAGAATAGGCTGATAACATATCTAGATATTTGTTCCCCTCAGGGTCTTTTACCCACACCCCTTCGGCTTCTTCAATAACGATTGGCAGAGGGTGGTAGTTTGCTGCACCGAAACTTTGCGTTTGTGCAATAATCTGTTGTGATTTCGTCATGTACTTTCTCTCCTTACACCTCAAAAATTATATCAATATAGAAGAAAGACAGACTACAAGCTTTACCTGAAGTCTGTCTTTCCAAAAATCAATGCATTTCCGAAGTCGTTTTTGCTTGCATATGCAGTTGTAAATAATCAGGACCGCCTGCTTTCGAATCTGTCCCAGACATATTGAAACCGCCAAATGGTTGGTAGCCTACTATGGCACCTGTGCAACCACGATTGAAGTAAAGATTTCCAACATGGAAGTCTTCACGTGCTTTTTCCTGATTGAAGCGATTTGTGGTGATCACTGCACCTGTTAAGCCGTACTCAGTATCATTGGCGATAGCAATCGCTTCATCGAAATCTCTCGCTTTTGTAATGGCAACAACCGGGCCGAAAATTTCTTCTTTCATGATACGTGCTGAAGATGCAACATCTGCAAATACAGTTGGTTGGATGAAGTAGCCAACGGAATCATCAGCTTCCCCCCCTATAACGAGACGCCCTTCATCTTTACCGATTTCAATGTACTCTGTAATTTTATTGAATGCTGCTTGATCAATTACAGTTGCCATATAGTTATTGTAGTCAGTAGGGTCTCCAACTGTTAATGATTTTGTTAGTTCTTCTACTCGTGCGACAACCGTATCATACACATCCTCAACGACTACTACTCTAGAACAAGCAGAACATTTTTGACCAGAGAAGCCGAATGCTGATTTCACGATAGATTGTGCGGCAAGCTCTAAATCCGCTTCTTTATCTACAACAATCGTATCTTTACCACCCATCTCAGCAATAACGCGCTTAATCCAAATTTGTCCGTCATTATGTGTTGCTGCACGTTGATTAATGCGTAGGCCGACATCGCGAGAACCTGTAAAACTGATAAAACGTGTTTTTGGGTGATCGACTAAATAATCGCCCACCTCTGCGCCAGAACCTGGTACGTAATTGACAACGCCAGCTGGAAGCCCCGCCTGTTCTAATACTTCTATAAATTTATATGCTACCACAGGTGTAGTGGAAGCTGGTTTTAATAGGACTGTGTTTCCTGTTACAAGTGCTGCGACTGTCGTTCCCGCCATAATCGCAAACGGGAAATTCCACGGTGAAATAACGATGCCGATACCGAGTGGAATATAATCATAGCGGTTATATTCACCTGGACGACTCTCTACCGGTTGACCGTTTTTGATACGTAGCATTTGGCGACCATAATACTCTAGAAAATCAATTGCTTCTGCTGTATCTGCATCCGCTTCATTCCACGGCTTTCCTGCTTCTTTTGTTAACAGCGCCGAAAATTCATGTTTGCGACGACGAATAATCGCCGCTGCTTTAAATAACACATCTGCACGAATGGCTGGATCTACCTTTTTCCATGTTTTAAATGCTTCATCTGCGGCTTGCATCGCCTGTTCAGCCAGCTCCTGATTAGCTTTCGATACACTCCCTATTACTTCCGTCTTTTTTGCCGGATTGTAGGATACGATTTTGTCTTCAGTCGTAATACGTTCTCCCCCAATAATCAATGGGTAGTCTTCCCCTAAATAACTTTCTACCTTTTTTAATGCCTCTACATATGCATTGTAATTCGCCTCAAGTGAGAAATCTGTAAATGGTTCATGTTTGTACGGAATCATAATTTATCCTCCCTTTTTGAATTGCAGAATAAGCAAGGTACGCAAAAATCATTGACGCAAAATATTTTTGCTCTTAAACTATCTGTATATTCATAATAATGCAAAATAAAATTGCGGATTTCAAGTAAAATATATCAGAGGTGTTAAATTCATGAATAACGCTAAACAATTACTACCTTTTTATGAATTCGTCACAGACAATGTATCCGTGGGCATTCATGCTATTGATGTAACAGGAAAAACGATTTTATATAACGCAAAGATGAAAGAAATTGAAGGCTTTCAGTTTGATGAGTTAACAGATCGTTCGATTATTGAACTCTTTTCCTTTCGCCAACATGAAAGTACATTACTACGAGTCCTACAAACAGGTTTAAAAGAATTAAATGTCAAACAAACATATTGGAATAAAAACGGTCATGAAATTACCACCATTAATGATACATTTCCTCTTTTTGATGGTGATAAACTTATCGGGGCAATTGAGTTTGCACGTGACATTACATCACTCGAGAAGCTAGTGTATCAACCACTCCGTCGTTACGATGAGCCTTTGACTTTTGATGTAATCACTGCAGTCTCTGATGCAATGATGCAGGTAATCGCTTATGCAAAAAAAGCGGCAAAAGCAAAACTACCGATACTACTCGTTGGTGAATCAGGGACAGGAAAAGATTTAGTGGCAGAGGGTATTCATCATGCAGCTTCATCTGATACAGAAGCCTTTATCACACTATTTAGTCGCCGCTCGACGGAGTCGGTACTTGATAAAGTGAAGGAACTTTTAGAGGATAATAATACGTATACTTTTTTCTTTGAACGCATTGAATTTTTAAATCGAGAAATGCAAGAACAATTACTTGCGTTACTACAGTCTTTACCACCATCCAAGTATATGCTTATTGGCAGTGTTGGCAGTGACCCGGTTGAGTTAATTGCACAGAAGAAGTTGTCTAAATCACTCTATTATTTCTTTACTTCCATGTCTATTACCATCCCAAGATTGGCTGATCGTAAGGAGGATATTGTTCCATTTGTAGAGGATTATTTTAGTCGTCACCGAGAGCGCTTTGCATCGAATGTGTCTAAACTAGCGCCTGAAGTGCAAGCATTGTTTTTACAATATGACTGGCCAGGAAATTTGAAGGAACTCGAGCTATTGCTTGATGAAATTGCTTCGTTTATGACGACCGAATCTATCGTTACTTATGATTTATTGCCACTACATTTTCGTTTTAAAGCACAGCAACAAGACATGTCACATCGGGAACCAGAATTTTTTATGTTTCAACAGCAAAATGTTGTAATGCCGCTTGATGCTTATTTACGTGAGGCTGAGTCGTATTATGTACAAAATGTCTTGAATTTGTATGAGGGGAATATTACGAAAGCGGCTGGTGCACTTGGAATGAGTCGCCAAAACTTGCAATATCGTATAAAAAAAATGAACAAAAAATAATTAAAATAAAAACACTTCATATTCCGTCTTACCGAATACGAAGTGTTTTTGCTATTGGCCTGACTGTTCGATCCAGTCTTGTAGTTTGTCTTTTAAGGAATTGAAACCATTTGCATCAGACTCATCAACACGGTCCTGCAATGATTTTCGAGGGGGGGCGTCTTTTTTACGTAATGCTATTGGGCGTTCCTGTAATGCGCGAATAGATAAGCTAATTTTTTCTGCTGCTTCATCGATTTCTAGCACCTTTACTTCAACCACTTGCCCAACTGTCAAAAACTCCCCGACTTCTTTAACGAAACCGTATGTGATTTCGGAAATATGTACGAGTCCTTGTGTGTCATCATCGAGTGCCACAAAGGCGCCGTACGGTTGAATTCCTGTTACTTTACCGGTCAACACGTCCCCTAATTCATATTTTTTTGCCATAACCTTTGCCCACTTTCTGTATGTTCGCTACGTATATATCACGTTAAATTATAACATACGGAAATATGTGGGGCAAAACATCCCTCGTTAGTCGTTAATCTCGGTAATGCGGTAATAGCCACCTTCACTTAATGATACTTTTATGATTAATTGCCTACCATACAAATCTTGATAGCCCTCAGTAAAACGGACTACAACAATCGGCTGAATACCTTCGTATATACCAATTTCACTAAAGACATCTAAACTCTTAATTTGCTGTAATGTGTTCGTATTTATCTTTGTATCCTTCATCGATAAAGACTGCATGACTCGTTCATCCCCAATGATGCTTGCATATAAATACAGCGCAGCTATATTCATCGGGTGTAGTTGATTGATGATAGCTTCATCGTAAGACTTCGTATACTGTTTATATACTGCCTGGATTTGCTCTTTTTGCGATTCTCCCATGTCCATAATACTAAAATCACTATCATCTATATAGCCCACTGTTTCTTCACGCGTCTGTAGTAACTCCATCCAAATATCATAAGCAGTTAATCTTACCAATGTTTCAGAATGGCCATCTCTATGAATTTCCTCTACTATCGTAGTAGCCACACCTTCCATGGCCTCTCCGTATTTTCCGTTTGCTACTTCTTGTAAAAACTGAACATACTGCGCATTATATTCGCCCGTCTTTGTCTTAGAAGGATAACTTTCTGTGCCTTTGAATATTGCCATCCACGTGTTTTCATAGGTTTCTTTTAGTACTTTATAATTACCTGATTCTGAATTCGCATCCGCTAATAACGTGCGTTCCAATATTTTCAAGGACTTCACCGTTTCTTCTCGTGAGTAGCGCAAATCATCTACTAACAATAAATAGCCCCTTTTCGAGTATTCGAAATAACCGAAAATATCGGGGTGTAATTTATTAATATAATCTGGGGCAAATTCACCATCAATTGGATTTGCTTTAAAACGAACGTCTTCACCATCAATTTGAAGTTCTAAAAATTGCTTGTTAGCTGCTTCCATAATTGCCTGTAAATCACTCGGAAACTGACTTGCATCTGTTGATTTTAGTAAAAGTGGGACATATGGTTCAAGCAGATTGCTATAGAAAATCTCAAGTTCTTCAACAGATTGTTCATACAGGGTATAGATATGATACGATTCATCAAAGCTAAGTCGGTTATACGTTTTAATTAATTCAATTGCCCGCTTTGGTGTCATTAAATAATTTAAAATATTTTCTTCGATACTTGCTAAATACAACGCATCTCTAGGTCCCCGTTTACTCGTTTGATAATGCTCCAAAGTCTCGTCTGCTCTTTTTATAAAGCTTAGCGATGCTAGCTCATCAGCTGAAACTAACAACTCTCTTCTTACTTGCTCACGTTGTCTCTCATATTTTTTCGTTATATTCTCAATCCACTCATCATATTCTACAGTTGTCGAATTTAACTCTTGTGACACTTCACTTTGCACATTTTCTGATTCCTTTAGCATATATGGAGCTGCTAGTACACCAATCAGCAGCACACTGGCAATGCTGGCTGCCCAAACAGCTGGCTTTTGCCATTTTGAAGGTTGTTTTGGAGGTGGCATTGGTTCGGATTTGTTCTCTTTTTCCTCCGCTTCGATTTGTGCGAAAATGTCTTCTGGGGTTAATTGAGACTCCAGTCGATCATATGATTTTTTTAAAAGCTCCATGCGTTTGTCAAATTGCTTATCATTCATTTTCAACACTCCCCTCCTGTACCAACATTGCCTTCAACTTTTCCTTTGCGCGCAGTATGCGTACTTTGACTGTCGATAATGAAATACCAAGGACTTCGGCAATTTCCTCGTACTTTAATTCATGAAAATAAAATAACACGAGTGGATAACGATAGTTTTCATCGAGTTCTTGAATCGCCTTATGTAACAACCGATCCTCCTCGAAATTTAGGACAAGCTTTTCCGCCGAATCATTCGGTGCTTGCGGCTGTGCGTTTAACTTATTTTCCTTTAATTGCTCTCGCTTTTCTTTACGATAGTAATCACGAGTGGTATTGAGCGTAATTTTATAAAGCCATGTCGTAAAACGATCTTGTTTAAATTGATGCAAAAATCGATATAATTTCACAAACACTTCTTGTGCGACGTCTGCCACATCACTTCTCTGTACGCCACATTGATAGGCAAACTTTTCAACGGTTTGCTGATGGTGTCGAATCAACTCTATGTATGCTTCTTTATCCCCTTGTTGTGCACGTTCTATTAATTCGTATTCCGTCACCAGTACCCCTCCTCACCTTTCATTACAATTGAAACGAAACATTTATTAAAATTGTTACATTTTCTTTTTGTTGATAAAGTATCTTGTCAATAGAAATTGTATGAATAAAGTCTGTCACTTACACCACTTACTTGCAAAATTAGATTGGGCCACCCTTATAATCTATCATTAAGTAAAATTTTTTCTGATAAATATCTAGTTGATTGGAGTAGAGGCTCGCCCCCTGGAAAGCGTCCGCCTGTAACGGAAATCAACGGGTCCTTTGAACAAACTCTAATAAATCTTCAAAATGAATTCATTCAATAACATGAAAATCCTCGCACCTTAATGGTAGCGAGGATTTTTTATTAGATAATGCATTTAGCTTCAAATTTAATGGCAATTAGTTTGTATGAAATGGCTACACAATCTTCAAAAGGAATCCATTGCTCAAACGAGTGCTCATATGTTTCTTGAATAACTTTTGCAAGCTTTGACGGATCATCAATGCCTTGTAATGCTGCGACAACATCTGCTGTTTCTGTGTCATAGTGGTCCGGACCTAAGTGGAATGGGTCCCATTCTTCTAGTAAATGTACGGCAGTTTGATTCATTTTAATATTTTCCAAAATAACTCACCTATTATCCTTTTATCATAATCGTATGATAACATAGTAATAAAAAAAGAAAAGAGTGATTTGCTTGTCTATTTTTGATCAACCAATTAATCGCCGTCATTCCAATTCCTTCAAATGGGATGCTATGGAGCAAGTATATAATCTGAAAGATACTTCAGATATTTTACCGATGTGGGTAGCAGATATGGACTTTACCGCACCAGAAGCTGTAACTCAAGCACTTCACAACCATTTGGAGCAAGCTGTTTTTGGCTATAGTTTCATTCATGATGATGTAAAAGATTCAGTTGTCGACTGGCTAAATACGCGTCATGGATGGCAAATTGAGAAAGAGACTATTTTATTCCGCCACGGTGTCATTCCAGCAATGGCGAATATTATAACGGCACTTACAAACCCTGGTGATAAAGTCCTTGTTTCAACACCAGTCTATCCTCCATTTTTCAATGTACCGAAAACTAACGACCGCGAAGTCATCACTTGCCCATTAGTAGAAAAGAACGGCACATTTGTTTATGACTTTGAAGCCTTCGAACAGGCACTTGCGCAGGATGTAAAGGTGTACATTTTATGTAATCCTCATAATCCTGGTGGCTATGTATGGAGTGAAGCTACACTAAATGAAATAGTCCGTCTTTGTGCAAAATATGATGTTCTCATTATTTCAGACGAAATCCATGCTGACTTAATGCTAGATGGCGCTGTCCACACACCACTTGCCAAAGTAGCTGGAGATGAAATCGACCGCATCATTACATGTATGGCACCGACTAAAACCTTTAATTTAGCGGGTATTCAAATTGCTTATATGATTGTGACAGATAAGAAAAAACGTGCACAATTAGAGGCAGTAATTATGGCAAGTGGTCATGGCGGGTTAAATAACTTCGCACCTATTGCACTACATGCAGCCTATACTGAAGGTAAACCTTGGCTAGACGAGCTACTAGTCTATGTATCTAAAAATATAGATTATGTCATTGCAGAACTTGGTCAGCTTCCAGGTATTCATATTCCAAAGCCACAAGGTACGTACCTAATATGGATTGACTATCGTGAATTAGGCATCGACGAAAAAGACATGATGAAGCGTCTTCTTGAAGTAGGGCATCTTGCTTTAGAACCCGGCTCTAAATACGGTGTAGAAGGCAACGGCTTTTTACGCATGAATGTCGCTTGCTCCCTAGACACAGTAAAAGAAGGCGTAGCTCGTTTCAAACAGGCACTTGCATAGTAAAAAATAGACTGGCCTAAGAAGAGAAACCGTATGCTGAGAGTACTTCTAGCATACGGTTTTTTCCATATAGAAAGCCCAATGTTATGCTCTGATAAACGCCTCTTATGTTTAGAAAAAAAAGATTGTGGAAAAGTTTTATGCATAGAGAGGTGTATACAATGATATTAGCACCATTACCGATTGAACATGCTTATATGACATTTTTATTTCCATTTGCTTACCATACCAAAAATAGAGAAGAGCTTAGTGAACAGCTAGAAAATGAAGGATTTACATTTTTCACGCTACAAAACAAGGAATTAGAAAATGCTTTTTACGGTAACGACATCACGGTTTCACATGAGGAAATTGCTCAATTTTTTTACCCATTTGTTGAAGATAAATTATTTCCAACCCAATCGCATGCACAAGATTTCTTACGCTTTTCGAAGTCTTTTAATGTAACTGGCTATTTACAAAGTAAACATGAAATCTTTCCTTACGAACTATTGAGTATTGATATCACACTATGTCCTTTTGGCAATGGCATTATTACCACGCGATTAAAAATGACTGACGAAGTAAGGGATTTTAGCGATGTCGTTAATTTCATTCATTATTTTCGAATTCTCGAGGCAAAACTAGATGAAGAAAAAGGTACAAGTCATCACTTTGCGTTTGGATTATACCAATCAACAAGCGATTTATTGTTCCAGTATTTCCTCCCCTTTTTAGAGGATTATTTAATTGATTATAAAACGAATACCTTTGGTGGCTTACCTTTTTTAGAAGATGAGCGCATGCTTGCGTCCGCTTATCTTTTATGTAAAGAAAATGCAGAAATAATAGATGAACATTTATTTCGTCTTGGGCAAGTTGACGGAAAAAAACCTGATGGACAACCTTTTATCTCTAGTACCAATCCAGACTATATCACTGATTATGTTGCCGAGCATACACATATGCGATGGGCGCCCACAAGTTACATTGTGACCTCTACACAAGCACAGATTACCATATCTAACCGCCCATTTTCTCACTCAATCCGAGATATTGAAAAATTTATGGGGAAATATTATTATAATTTGCTCATCCATTATTTTTATAAGATGATGCTGTTAAAAGTGTCATTTGAACATAGTGAAATTAGCTGGAACAAGGATAAGTTCGTTGTAGACGATCTTATAGAACTTATTACAAGATTTTCATCTCATTATTATTTTGATGAAGTAGTTGTACGTAGTGAGGGCAAAGAAATCTCTCATATGCTTCGCAAAATTTTTCGCATTCAAGAAAACTACCTGGAAACGAAAACGACGCTTGATAACTTGTATCGTGCTTTAGAAGATCGCTCGGATAAACGTAATAATAAATTACTTTTCATTTTAACTGTTTTTACGGTTGTGTCGGGTATATACGGCATGAATTTAGTCATTGAGGAATGGAATGGACAGGTGAATTGGTCGAATGTTTGGAAGTTTTCTTTTTTTGAATGGCTTGCCTTGTTGACGGCATTAAGTGGTATTACTTTGTCATTTGTACTTATTTGTTATTCCACATTTACAGTTTTACGCAACCATCTTCGCCGCTATAAGCGTAATGGGCTCAAATAAAAAACGAGATGTCTCACATTGTACGAGGACATCTCATTTTTCTTTATATATTCTAATTGTTGTTTTCTTTATTTTTTTTGTTTTTTTCTTTATTTTTTTCGCGGAGAATACGCTCTTCAATTTCCTTTGCTTTTACTTCTTGCTTTTTCGAAATCTTTTTGAACATCCAAAACACAGCAAAACATAAAATCAAAATCAATAGAAATTGAAAGGCAGCTGGGATATAAGCTGATTTATCTTCTGGGAAATATAAAAAACCCATATTTGCTACACATCCTTACAATTAATTATTCAAAAACTGTAATTGACTCGATTTTAATGTCTTCTAGTGGTTTGTCACGGCCGTCTTTTTCAACTTCCGCAATTTTGTCAATGATGTCCATACCTTCTACAACATGACCAAACACTGTATGTTTGTGGTCTAACCAAGGTGTACCACCGTTTTCAGCGTATGCCTTGATGATTTCTTCTGGGAAACCAGCGCCTTGTAATTGACGTAGCATATCACTTGGTAAGTGTTTCATTTGTACGATGAAGAATTGAGATCCGTTTGTGTTTGGACCAGCGTTCGCCATAGATAGCGCTCCACGTAAGTTGAATAACTCATCAGAGAATTCATCTTCGAAAGAACTACCCCAGATTGATTCGCCGCCCATACCTGTACCTGTTGGGTCGCCACCTTGAATCATGAAATCTTGGATAACACGGTGGAAGATAATACCGTTATAGTAACCTGATTTTGCATGACCTAAGAAGTTTTCTACTGTTTTCGGCGCTTGTTCGGGGAATAATTTAATCTTAACAGCACCTAAAGTTGTGTTCATTTCTACTAATACTTCGCCTGCTTGTACTTCTTTTGTTAATTGTGGAAACATTGGAGTCTCTCCTTTAGAATGTAAAATTTCAGTTTCAATGGACAAAATGATACTACATTTTTCCTGACCTCATAATAGTCTAACACACTTCTTATGCGTTTTCCCCAACTAAGTATTGACGAATTTTGCACTTTTTGTTTTGAAATAGAAATAGCCAAAATGTCTTATTTGTATCTAGTGTACTTTTCAATGCTTAAATATATGCTATTCTGTTGTTTAAAGGAAGTATCGCAGGAGGCTATTACAATTATTTTTATGTATGAATAACTTCTCAGCTGCGAATTTGATTGACTGGAGGCACATATGAATAAGGCTTTTGGCTTTTTATTGATTTTTTTATGCATACCAATTCTTTGGTGGATTGGTGACAATATATTTATTGAAATGCGGATTGCGACAGCACATGAAGAGAGTATTAAAGAGGCTATTCGTTTACCAGAAGTACAGGCGCAGCTTCCAGTCACGCTAATAGATAAAAATGGGCAGACGTTTAGCGAGGAGTATGTGGAATGGAGACAGCCTCTGACACTGCAAGAAATCCCTCAAATTGCTCAAGAAATTTTTATTGCGAGTGAGGATGAAGACTTCTTCAAGCATATTGGATTTGATTTGAGTGCAATTGCTAGGGCAGTAGTAGCAAACTCAAATGCTAGCAGTATTTCGCAAGGTGGTAGTACAATTACGCAGCAACTCGTACGTATGCGCTATTTATCAGAAGAGAAAACATATGAACGTAAACTAACTGAACTTTTTTATGCCTATGAGCTTGAAAAAGAATTTGATAAAGAAACTATTTTAGCAATGTATTTAAATGAATCTTATTTTAGCAATCAAGTATACGGAATTGGTGCCGCTGCAACATATTATTTCCAAAAACCTTTGCAGGAGCTATCAGTTGCTGAAATTGCTTTTATCTCAGCTATTCCAAACAACCCATCACTTTATAATCCTTTGAAAAATTTCGAAGTTACAAAAGCACGGCAAGAGCGACTACTCGATACACTTGCCACAAGTGGTGCTATTACACAAGATGAAGCCTCAGCCTACAAAACTGAAACAATCACATTAAATGTGAAAAATAAATTGCAGAGCCATCCTATGTATAGTACATATGTGTTGCAAGAGCTCCGCTTTCTAGTTGCTGAAAAAGAAGGTTTTGCTGAACGCCTTGAGAATGCAAAAAACGAGGAAGAAAAGAAAACAATTAAAAATCAGCTTGACGAACGTCTCAATTTTTTATATCAAAATGGCTTAACCATCTATACGGCACTTGATCCTGACAAACAAACGCATGATGAAAATCAAATGACACCAATTTTAGGTTCAGGACAATTACAAGCAGCCGGAGCTGTCATTGACAATGCAACACGTGAAATTGTCAGCTTATATGCGGGTAAAAATTATTCAAAGTTTGATTATCATCGTGCCTATCAAGGAATGCGTCAGCCAGGATCTGCCTTTAAGCCTTTAGCTGTTTATGCACCATTTTTTGAAACGACAACACATACACCCGACTCGACAGTAAGTGGTCGCAATTACTGTGTTGGTTCGTTTTGTCCGCAAAACTATGGTGGCTATGTGTATGGGGATGTATCAATTCGGACAGCATTCCGACACAGCTACAATACATCCGCTGTTCGTCTCTTTAATACAGTAGGCATTGAAACAGCCTTTAGCTATTTAGATCGCTTCAATTTCCGTTCAATCGTTGAAAAGGATCGTAACTATGCTACGTCCTTAGGTGGTTTAACTTATGGAGTTACTGCTCTTGAACTAGCAGATGCCTATACAAGTTTTATCGATGGTTCGTATGTCCAAGCACACAGTATTCGTAAAGTAGTAGCGAGCGATGGCACTGAACTATATAACGCTAATACAGTTCGTGATCAAATTTGGTCGCCGAAAACGGTGAAGTATATGCGATCTTTATTAGCTGATGTTGTTGCAAGTGGTACAGGGCAAGGTGTTTACAGTAATAGCAATTACGTTGGAGCTAAAACAGGCACAACCAACGATTACCGAGACTACTGGCTTGCTGGTTTGAACGATGAATATACTGCAGCCGTATGGATTGGCTACGACAAACCACAATCTATGGAAAAATTAGAAGCATACAAAATTCATCACAAGCTATTTAATGTGTTACTAGAATAAGAAAACAATTACATCAATAAATTTTTTGTGAATGTTTATTAGGGTTAATTCAAGGAACCCGTTGATTTCCGTTACAGGCGGACGCGTTCCAGGGGGCGAGCCTTGAGCCGCTTCGTCGCTATGCTCCTGCAGGGTCTCAAGTTACTCGCTGATCCCCTAGGAGTCGCCGCCTTTCACTCCAATCAACTAGATATTTATTAGACAATTTTTTTCTTTACACGATAGTAAAAAGAAATGAACCAATCTAATTTTGTTAGTAGTTAGTTGTATGCTATAGACCTTATGCAGAAATTTTAGATGCATCATCTTTTCAGATGTGTCGATTAGTGAAATAGTAAATTGTTGCTTGAAAGAAAAGAGACCGTAGGAAAAAGGCATCGAGAATGGAATTCTCGATCCCTTTTTCCTTTTTTATTTTTTTTTAGATTTAGCTAATAGTAGATTGTAATATTCAGTTGATTGGAGCGTAGGGCGACGACTCCAGCGGGAAAAGCAATAAAGGAGCGAAGGCTAAGACCGTCACGTCCTGTGACAATTTATCTGCGCGAAAGCGAAGCGACAGCAGCACACGCCTTCGTGACCAACATCTTGTTGGCCTGAGACCCTGGACTGAACGAAGAGAGGAAAGCGGCTCGGCCCCGCCCGCGGAAATCAACGGTCTGATTTATCTAGATTTATTGTGCGAATGGTAAGCTTGCTAAAATACCATTATATAATTTTAGTACAACATAGATAATGAGTGATAATAACAGCATCCATGATAGTACCTCAAAAACGAGTAAACCTACCGTTCCTCCAACAGATAAAAAATTACTCATCTTATAAATAACGAAAATAAAGTACATAATAATCGTGACCATAAAGATCCCGATTAAAAAGTATAGTGATTGGATGGCAAACGCAGAACATGCTGCACCTAGAAATAGAACAATGTAGCCACCACGTGCTTGGCTCATCGTCTCCCCTTCACTGTCTTTCGAGAAAAACAACATGCCTAATTCATGAATGGTTTCACCGATTAGTTTAAGTGCTGAAAACACCATAAAGAAGATCAACGAAAACACAATTAGTAAAAAAATACGCAACTCAAAATCAGATAAAAATTCCCGCATTCCTGAATATACACCAATTGATTGGAATAATTGCAATGATACGCCAACAGCGTACATACCGAACGTTAAACTAAATAACAATATCGTAATTAAAGGTAAATAACCGTACAAGTAAGGGTTTTTCATAAAAAAATTTCCTCTTTTTTTCATTGATATCTTCCTATATATAATATAGCTAAATTTTGCCTATCCCCGCAAGCTAATTCCCATGGTACGTATGCATTCGGTTAAAAAATGCGCTATAATTACTATTATTATTGCATAAAGGAGGATTTTTTTGTCACAAGTACTCTATATTTTCATCCCAATGCTTGCAGCGATATTAGTACCTTTTTTATATAAAAGAGTAAAAAATATCCATACAGGTTGGTTTGTCCTTGCGGTACCTGCTACGCTCGCTATTATTTATGCAACATACATAGCGCAAGTAGCAAAAGGGGAAGTCTTCCTTGCTGAGCTCCCGTGGATTCCGTCACTCGATATCTCAGTTGTGTCCTATTTAGACGGACTGAGTTTATTGTTCTCATTACTAATCACAGGAATCGGCTCACTTGTTGTACTTTACTCAATATTTTATTTAGATAAACAAAAAGAAAAATTGCATAATTTTTATGTTTATCTATTACTATTCATGACTGCAATGCTTGGGGTTGTACAATCTGATCATTTAATTTCGTTGTACTTCTTCTGGGAATTGACATCGATTTCGTCATTCCTACTGATTGGTTACTGGTACACACGAGATGCATCCCGCTTTGGCGCCCTTAAATCAATGATGATTACTGTAGGCGGCGGCTTAATGATGCTAGGAGGATTTATCCTTCTTTATCTAATGGGAGACACGTATTCAATACGTGAACTCATTGCAATGGCACCTGAGTTAGTAGAGCATCCATGGTTTATATGGTCGTTAGTTTTAATCTTACTAGGTGCATTCACTAAGTCTGCACAGTTCCCATTTTACATTTGGTTACCAGATGCTATGGAAGCACCGACACCAGTCAGCGCATACCTTCACTCGGCAACAATGGTAAAAGCCGGTATTTACTTAGTGGCTCGTTTTACACCTATCTTTGCCGCTTCTGAACTTTGGGTTTGGCTCGTAACAGGTGTGGGCTTGCTAACTTTATTCTGGGGCTCTTTCTTTGCAGTAAAGCAAACAGACTTAAAAGGTATTTTAGCCTTCTCAACAGTCAGTCAGCTCGGACTTATTATGTCCTTATTAGGTGCAGGTGCTGTGGCATTCCATGTCAATGGAGCTGCCGATACCGTATTTAAATATGCGGCCTTTGCAGCGATTTTCCACCTCATTAACCACGCTACCTTTAAAGGTAGTCTATTTATGATTGCAGGTATAATTGACCACGAAACAGGTACGCGCGATATTCGTAAGCTTGGTGGTTTAATGAGCATTATGCCGCTTAGCTTTACAGTAGCGGCAATCGGAAGCTTTTCAATGGCTGGTCTTCCACCATTTAACGGCTTCTTAAGTAAAGAGATGTTTTTAACAGCAATGCTCGCATTACAAAACTTCGATTTATTCGGGTTTGATACTTGGGGTGTTTTATTCCCAATAGTCGCATGGATCGCTAGTATCTTCACATTTATCTATAGTTTTTACTTTGTATTCCGAACATTTTCCGGGAAATATAAACCTGAGCAACTGCCACATAAACCTCATGAGGCCCCTATTGGTATGCTAATTTCACCACTGATTTTAGCAACTTTAGTTGTAACGATTTTCTTCATCCCGAACATTATTGGAGATACATTTGTTAAACCGGCTGTCTATGCTATTCAACCATTTTTATATAATAGCCCGGGAGATATCGGTATTGACGTGGCTGCTTGGCACGGCGAATTAACACCAGAATTACTGATGACTATCGGCGTCGTACTTGTAGGTGTTTTATTGTTTGTAGCACTTCCAAAATGGCAAGGACTATACAATTTCTTCCCACGTGCGCTAACATTAAATAATTTCTATGACAAAACAATGCTTGGCTTAGATGTTGGGCTAAATCGTGTATCTCGTCTGTATATGACGGGCTATATGCGTCATTATTTACTGTATATGTTTAGTGCCATTGTAATTATTGTCATTGGCACATTAATCGTCAAAGATGCGTTTACCTTTACCTTTGAAGGTGCTGCGCCAATCCACCCTTATGGTGTAATTTTAATCATTGTCATGATCAGTGGTACGTGTATTACGCTTTTTGCAAAATCACGTTTAACTGCAATTATTGGACTAGGTGCGGTCGGCTATACAGTTGCATTATTCTTTGTTATCTTCAATGCACCAGACTTAGCCCTAACTCAGCTCGTAATTGAGACAATTTCAGTTGCGCTATTTTTACTCGCATTTTATCACTTACCGAAGCTTGGGAAATCCGAGGAACGCATGCGCTTCCAAGTAAACCGTGCGATTATTTCTGTGGCTGTTGGTGTCATGGTGACACTTGTAGCTTTATCGGCACACTCACAAAAATTAGTGCCTACTATTTCAAAATATTATGAGGAAACTGTGTATTCATTAGCAGGTGGCGGTAATATCGTTAACGTTATACTAGTAGATTATCGTGGCTTCGATACATTATTTGAAATTGCCGTACTAAGCATTGCAGGTATGGGCATTTTAGCAATGATTAAGCTACGTATGAATAGAAAGGGGAAAGCATATGAGAACAAATGATGTGATTATTCAATTCACAGCTAAACTCGTTTTCTTCATAATCTTCTTCTTCTCCATTCATATCTTTATGGCTGGGCATTATACGCCTGGTGGAGGCTTTGTTGGCGGCTTATTAACAGCAAGCGCCATCGTATTACTTGTTTTAGCATTTGATTTAAATACAGTACGTAGTGTATTACCAATCAACTATACGTACTTAACAGCAATAGGTTTGTTACTAGCGCTGGGGACAGCTGCTTTCCCTATGTTACTAGGCAAACCATTCTTCACGCATTTCTTCGACTATTTCAATTTACCGCTTCTAGGCAAACAATCATTGCATACGGCGATGCTTTTTGACGGTGGGGTTTACTGTGTTGTTGTCGGCGTGACGATGACCATTATTCAAACAATTGGGGAGGATGAATAATGGAAATACTTATGGCTTTTACAATCGGCTTTTTATTTATGGCCGCTGTTTACCTAATTTTATCGAAAAGCTTATTACGTATTATTATCGGTACTGGTCTTCTCAGTCATGGCGCCCATTTGCTCATACTGACGATGGGTGGTCTTGGTGGTGAAGCACCACCTGTATTAGAGGAAGGTGCAAAAACATTTGCTGACCCTCTTCCACAGGCACTGATCTTAACAGCAATCGTTATTAGCTTTGGTGTAACAGCATTCTTCCTAGTGCTTGCGTATCGTTCGTACCAAGAACTAGAGACAGATGATATTAACTTAATGAGAGGAAGTGATGAGGATGAATAACTTCCTTTTACTACCGATCATTATTCCGTTTTTCTTCGGGATGATTTTAATGTTCGGGCAGAAAAATTTACATTATCAACGTTCATTTGCTTTGTTTGGCGTAGGTATTTCACTTACTTCAGCAATCTTCTTACTATTCAAAGTTAAAATTGATGGTATTCAAAAAGTGACGTTCGGTGATTGGCCTGTTCCATTTGGGATTACAATGGTGTCAGATATGGTGTCTGCACTTCTTGTCACTACGACACTACTTATTACGTTCTTTATCGTATGGTACGGCTTCGGCTTAATCACGAAAGAACGTGAACGTTTCTTTTACTATCCAGGGATAATGTTTATTTTAACTGGGGTAAACGGAGCATTTACGACAGGCGATATTTTCAACTTATTCGTATTCTTTGAAGTGTTATTAATGTCATCGTATTTACTCATTGTACTTGGTGGTGAAAAGGAACAATTCAAAGGCTCAATTAAATATATTTTAATCAACGTGATCTCTTCTGCTTTATTTGTTATTACAGTGGCCTTCTTGTACTCAGTAGTCGGTACGCTGAATATGGCAGACATCGCAGTGAAAATTGGTGAGATCAATCAACCAGGAATCGTCACTGTTATAGCAGTCATGTTCTTGTTGGTGTTTGGACTAAAGGCAGCGATTTTCCCGTTGTACTTCTGGCTACCTACATCATATGCAGCCGCACCAATTCCAGTGTTAGCATTGTTCGGTGCACTTCTTACGAAAGTCGGCATTTACGCAATTACGCGTACATATACGTTGTTCTTCGTGCACGATTTATCGTATACGCATGATTTACTGATGGGATTAGCCACTTTAACAATTATTGCAGGTTGTATTGGGGCTTTAGCTTATTTTGATGTAAAGCTCATTATAATTTATAATATCGTCATTGCAGTCGGCGTCATTTTATTCGGTGTTTCACAGATGAATGAAGTGGCACTAAAGGGCGCAATGTTCTATTTAATTCATGACATGCTGATCAAAGCAGCTCTATTTATGCTCATCGGGATTGTGATTTATATTACAGGCACATCCGATTTACGCAAAATGGGCGGTCTTATCAAAAAATATCCGGCACTTGGCTGGTTTTATTTAATCGCAGCATTTAGTTTAGCGGGGATTCCACCACTAAGTGGCTTCGTTGGTAAACTGTTAATTGTACAAGGTGGTTTTGAAGCAGAAAACATGTGGAGCAGTATTTTCATCTTAGCTTCCTCATTACTTGTATTGCTATCTGTAATTCGTATTTTCCTTTACGCCTTCTGGGGCGAAGTAAAAGAAACTACCGAGGTTGTTGACAAAAAGGTGTACAAAACCTTATTTGTGCCAACCATTCTACTTGTACTTGTAACTGTTGTATACGGTGTGGGTACTGAATGGGTGACACCATTTATGGACGATGCCGCAAACATACTAAATGACCCATCTATTTATATAGATGCTGTGATGAAGGGGGATTAAGGCGATGGCATTTCAAGTCATGTTAAACTTTATTCTTGCCTTTGTCTGGATGTTCTTGTCATCGAACTTTACAGCAGCAGGCTTTATTGTCGGGTTTATATTAGGCGTGATCATAATAATTATAATGCAACGCTTCTTTACATCCCGACTATATCTCGCTCGTGTATGGGCAATTATTAAGCTAAGTTTATTATTTTTGAAAGAATTAATCTTAGCTAACATACAAGTACTGAAGGTAGTTTTAAAGCCGCAGCTCAATATGCAACCTGCCTTCTTTGCTTACCCTACCGTACTAACACAGGATTGGGAAATTACACTATTGTCAAACCTTATTACATTAACGCCTGGTACTGTCGTTGTGCATGTATCTGACGATGCAAAAACGCTATATGTACACGCCATCGACATTGGTGATGTAGACGAAGCAGTTACAGCAATTAGAGATTCATTTGAAAAAGCGATTTTGGAGGTGAGTAAATCATGACAACGTTTATGAATTTTGCTATTGTGGTGATTTGCTTATCGATGATTCCGGTTATTTATCGTATGGTCAAAGGGCCATCGACATCTGACCGAGTAGTCGCACTCGATTCAATTGGAGTATCACTAATTTCGTTAATCGGGCTGTTCTCTATTTTAGTGGAGACTACTTTCTTCCTTGAGATTATCCTATTGTTAGCGATTTTATCGTTCATCGGAACAGTGGCTTTCTCTAAATTTATAGAGAAAGGAGATATCATTAAACGTGACAATTCTCGCTAATAGTTTAGTTATCTTTTTCATCTCTGTAGGAGTGTTATTTATTGTAGTGACAGCCATTGGTTTAATGCGACTACCAGACCTTTACACACGAGCTCATGCCGCTTCTAAAAGTGCGACACTGGGCGTCATGTGTGTGCTGATCGGCGTATTCTTCCACTTCTGGCTCATCGAAGATCACTTCAACCCTCGTATTTTACTAGGGATTTTATTCTTATTCATTACAGGACCTGTTGGTGGTCATATTATGACTCGTTCTTCGTACATTGCAGGCGTTAAGCCGTGGAAAGGTACTGTTCGAGACGACTTGGCCCCTGAAATTGAACGAATGAAAAAAGAGCAAGGCATGAAATAATGTTTGTTAAATGATCTTGCCCTGTGGAGTTGAGTGACTTTGATGCTGGGTTGAGTAAAGTCTGGCGTAGTTGATCAACTTCGGGTCGATGTTGAGCGACTCTTCACCAACGTTGAGCGACTTCCGGTCAACCTTGAGCGACCACACACCATGGTTGAGCGACTTTAGGCCAAACTTGAGCGACCACACACCATGGTTGAGCGACTTCAATATATTAAGTAAAACGAAAAACGACCATACGCTACCCCTGGCAGTGTATGGTCGTTTTCTATTTGCACTAAATAAGACCCTTTGCTGTTAAAATATCCGTTAACTGTTGTGCACATTCTTCAATTGAATAATGCTCCGTATCTAAAATAATTTCTGGATTTTCTGGTTCCTCATATGGTGCACTAATACCTGTAAAGTTTGGAATTTCTGCATTGCGTGCTTTTTTATATAACCCTTTTGGATCTCGTTTTTCACAAGCTTCCACAGAGCACTTCACATACACTTCTATAAATTCCCCGTCTTCTACTAACTCACGCACAACCTGGCGATCCGCTCTGTACGGAGATATAAAAGCCGTAAGTACAATTTGCCCGCTCTCCACAAACAATTTCGATACTTCTCCAATACGACGAATATTCTCCTTACGATCATCCTCGCCAAAACCTAAATCATTGTTTAATCCGTGACGCACATTATCGCCATCTAAGACGAAAGCTTGATTGCCTCGCTCAAACAATGTACGAGCAAAGGCATTGGCAACAGAAGATTTCCCTGAAGCCGAAAAGCCTGTAAACCATAATACAAAGCTTTGATGTTTGTTTTGCGCACGACGCTCCTCTTTTGCAATAGATGCTTCATGCCATACGATATTTGTACTCAACTTAGTACCTCCTTACGCATTCCGTTAATAAGAACTTCTACTACTTCTGCACGACTAAATGTACTTGGTGGCACTTCACCATTGCGTAGCATTTCGCGTACTTTTGTACCCGATAAAATAACATGTGAAGCACTGTCATGTGGGCAAGTTTTCGTAGTGGCCATGCCCTCACATTTACTGCAGTAAAAGCTATGTTCAAATTTCAACGGCACGATGCCTAGCTCATCCTCTGTAAATTGCTCGAAGATTTTTTGTGCATCGTATGTGCCGTAGTAATCACCTACACCAGCATGATCGCGGCCTACTATAAAATGCGTGCAACCATAGTTTTTACGCACTAGGGCATGGAAAATAGCTTCTTTTGGTCCTGCATAACGCATTGCTGCTGGGAATACCCCTAATTGCACACGGTTTTGAGGGTAGTAATTTTTTAGTAGTACTTCATAGCTTTCCATACGAATCGCAGCAGACACATCATCAGACTTTGTTTCGCCAACTAACGGATTTAAAAATAGACCATCGATTGTTTCAAGTGCTGCCTTTTGAATGTATTCATGTGCACGGTGAACTGGATTACGTGTTTGGAAACCTACAATTGTTTTCCAGCCTTTGTCTTTAAATAGTTGACGCGTTTCAGCAGGATCAAATGTATACGTTTCGAATTTTTTCTCTAAACGCTTCAATAACGTAATTTTCCCACCAACATAAACGCTAGGGCGATCATATAGTTTCTTCACGCCTGGATGCTCTAAATCCTGTGTACCGTACACTAACAGCGCCTCTTTTTCCTTATCTGGCTCATAAATATCAGCTATTTCGATTACGCCGTAGACCTCACCGCTATGTAATAGCTTCACTTCATCGCCAGCGTGTAAAGATGCGGCTACTTCCCTTGTCACAGGTAATGTAATCGGAATACTCCATACAACATCTGATGCTAAACGTGTACGAGCAACAACAGATTCATAATCTTCCTTTGTTAAAAAGCCATCGATTGGACTATAGCCACCAATACCAATTAGCTCTAAATCGCTAAGTGCCATTGCATCAATCTCAATCTCCTTTGTAATATGTGTAATCACTTTTTCTGGATTGTAAGCTTGCACTAACACTCCACCATGTGGTTGTAGATTCATTTTAATATCCCCCTAAATTTATTTCAATACTATGTTTTATATTTAAATGCCTTCCCCTGCGTCATAGATTGATTGTTCTTCTTCACGCATTGTTCGCATTAAGCTAATCGCACCAAGCGTTCCGATAATGACACTTCCTATTAACACAATGGCATATAAATCTTTCTCCAAAAATAACTGTACAAGAAAATAAGATATTGCTAATGAAAAAATAGGCGATACAACCCAAATACGGATAATCTTCTTCACAATATGCTTATGAAAAACTTGTGTCCCATTTTTCGCTACACCCATTCCGATAATTGCAGAGGAAGTCACTTGCGTTAAAGGTACCGGAAGTCCAAATACTGAACTAATGCCAACTAGCACTGCTCCTGTACTCGAAATCAAAATCCCTTCCGTTTTTTCAAAGCGGATTATTTTCTTGCCATTTGTTTCAAGCACTCGTTTGCCGAGGAGCACTGCACCGAGTGCAACAAAAACACCGCCAATCCATATTCCGTTGTTAACGCTCATCATGCCAGCGCCGACAAGTGGCCCTACCGCATTTGCGACATTATTCATTCCTGCTGAAAAGGCTTCAAAAAAACCAGCAAGTACTAACAATATCGTTAATATTGGACGATCTTTCAAACGGCCTTTACTTTGTAATTTATACAATACCTTGCCAAAAACGAGTGCACTAATAAATGCAACAATCGGGACTATGACCCAAAATGACATGATGACAAGTAGTGATTTCACATAGAGCACTTGATAAGCAATTCCTACACCAACTACTGCCCCCACCGTTACTTCACTTGTCGATAATGGAATCCCTAAAACATTGGCGAAAAATAACGAGCTGGTCGCGGAAATTAAAATAATAATCACGACTTTTACTGTGATAAACTCTTGCGGCATAATGCCGGAGCTAATGGTCTTTACAACTTCCCCACCACCGAGTACAGCTCCAGCAAAAACACCTACTGCGCAAATCAGCAACGCATGCCGTGCCTTTTTTATAGCCCCGGCCCCGTAAGCAACACCCATCGAGGCGGCTGCACCACTCGCACCAATATTCATAGCAAAAAATAAACTAATGGCTATGGCAATATATTCAAGCATGGCGACACTCCCTTATTCGTGTAACCCACACTCAGTTTTGCCAGACCCTTGCCATCTACCTGCACGCAAATCATCAACATTAAAAGCTGGTTGCGTGCAATGTTCACAGCCAATACTAGGGTAGCCTGTATCATGTAGCGGGTTGTACGGCAAATCATGCTTGGAAACGTAACGCCATACATCCTTCCATGTCCAGTGAATAAGTGGGCATATTTTTATCGATTTAAATTTATCATCGCGATTGATGAAATTTGTATTTGCACGCGTCGGCGATTGCTCACGGCGTAATCCTGAAATCCAAGCTTTCGCATCAGCTAGTGCTTCATTAAGTGGTGTTAATTTGCGAATTTCACAGCACTTATTCGGGTTAGATTTCCAAAGCTCATCCCCGTGCTGCGCTGCTTGTTCTTCAAGAGTCAATGCAGGCTTCTTTAAAATAATTTTTAGTTCAGGATACTTTTCCTTTACGCGATCAATGGTCTCATACGTTTCTTTGAAGTGGACATCTGTGTCTAAGAAGACAATCGTTGCGTCCGGTTTTACCTTTGAAATCAAATCAATTAAGACAATGCCCTCAATGCCGAAGCTACATGCATACACAATCTCTTCCCCATACTGCGTATAGCTCCATCGTAAAACTTCTAGCGCAGCTTTATAGGTTTCGTCTTGTTCAAAATCAATTGTTGGCTCTTGCCAAGTCGCATACGTTAACATGTTATTCCCCCCGTAACAAATAAAAGGCGTTTTAACGAAAGGCAGTAATCGTACATGCCTTTGTTAAAACGCCTCTAGTTGACTAGCTAGCATTTTGTTGCTATTTACTTTAAAATCGCTTTCCTTACAGACGATTGTGCACTGGTAATCTTTTACCTCATTCCACAATCACTTTTCCTATTACCAATATATACTACATTACACCAAGTAGTCAACTAGGTTTTGTAAAGTAAATAAAATATAATTCAAATGAAGGCTCTACACAAAAATCTGTACTTGAAAGCACATTCCTCTACAGGCGGACGCTTTCCAGGGGGCGAGCCTACCGTTCCATGTACTTACTTATAGTAGTGTTTACTCTACATCAAGCACATATTTTGGCGATGATCCCAAATGAATTAAATTCTCCACTCAAAAATTATTTTAAATACCCTGTTGACTAATCGGAAATGTAGGTTTAATGTGTAAATAAGCTTTAACGTGCACTGAAGTGAATACCAATCATAACGCTGATCAGGCTACCTGAAGGCCATCTCCTTAAACTGCTACAACGCAGATTAAGAGATGGCCTTTTGTGTTTCCATGACAAAAAAGGAGAGATTTTTAATGACAAAAAGAAAACCTATTTTGCAAACGATAGCTTTATTATCAGCACTAACGCTGGCTTTAACAGGATGCGGTGTTACCAGTTCTTCCGAAAAAGATGGAAGTACAGCGGAAAACAAGGATCCTGTAGAACTATTAAATGTATCCTATGATCCAACCCGTGAACTATACGAAGAATTTAACAAAGACTTTGTCGCCAAATGGAAAGAAGAACAAGGTCAAGATGTTACCATCAAACAGTCGCACGGAGGCTCTGGTAAGCAAGGGCGTGCGGTGATTGATGGGCTAGAGGCGGATGTTGTAACACTTGCACTTGCCTATGATATCGATGAAATTTCGCAAACGCGTGAACTCTTAAATAAAGACTGGCAAACAGAATTTGAAAACAATTCTACACCTTACACATCCACAATTGTTTTTTTAGTACGTAAAGGCAATCCAAAAGCTATAAAGGATTGGAATGACTTAACGAAAGAAGATCTGTCCGTCATCACACCAAATCCAAAAACGTCAGGTGGTGCACGTTGGAATTACTTAGCTGCTTGGGGCTATGCAAAAAAACTTTATTCTAATGATGAGGCCAAAGTGAAGGAATTTATGACTGCCCTATATAGCAATGTGGAAGTTTTAGATTCTGGTGCACGTGGTTCAACGACAACATTCGTAGAACGTGAAATTGGCGATGTCCTAATAGCTTGGGAAAATGAGGCGTATTTATCGCTTAATGAGTTAGGGAAAGATGAATTCGAAATCGTAACACCTTCTTTAAGTATTTTAGCTGAGCCACCCGTAGCTGTTGTCGATAAGATTGTAGAAAAAAAAGGTACTCGCGAAGTGGCTGAAGCATACTTAAAACATTTGTATAGTGATGCTGGTCAGGAAATAGCTGCAGCGAACTACTATCGTCCGCGTAATGAAGTAATACTAGCAAAATACAAAGATCAATTCCCCGAGCTTGAGTTAATTTCTATTGCAGATTTTGGCGGTTGGAAAGAAGCCCAAGCAACGCACTTTAAAGATGGCGGCACATTCGATGAAATTTATGTACCGCAATCATAAGGAGGCTTTTCATGGGTAGCTTGACACTAAAAAAGAAGCCAGCTCGCATTATTCCTGGCTTCCATCTTTCCCTTGGCTATACGATGCTCTATGTTAGCTTACTCGTATTGCTGCCACTATCGATGATATTTATTAACACGATGTCCTTAAGCTGGGCAGATTTCATCGATATTGTAAGTGATCCACGGGCAGTTGCTTCCTATAAGCTAAGCTTCGGTACTGCTCTGGCTGCAGGTTTACTCAATGTAGTATTTGGCACCATTATCGCTTGGGTATTGGTACGATACCATTTTCCATTAAAACGAATCATCGATGGACTTGTTGATTTACCATTTGCCTTACCAACGGCTGTTGCTGGGATTGCCTTAACGTCTTTGTATGCACCAAACGGTTGGATTGGGCAGTTTTTTGATTTTAAAATTGCCTTTACCCCCTTAGGCATTATTATCGCACTGACGTTTATCGGGCTTCCCTTTGTTGTTCGTACAGTTCAACCTGTTTTACAAAATATTAGCTCGGAAGTTGAGGAAGCCTCTGCTAGTCTTGGCGCAACACGCTTACAAACTTTTACGAAAGTTATTTTCTCTGAACTGGCGCCTGCTATTTTAACAGGCTTTTCGCTAGCATTTGCGCGTGCGCTCGGTGAATATGGTTCGGTCGTATTTATTGCTGGAAATATGCCGATGAAAACGGAAATTACACCGCTGATTATTATGACAAAGCTTGAACAGTATGACTATGCTGGCGCTACTGCTATTGCATCAGTCATGCTTATCACTTCCTTTGTCTTACTGTTAACAATCAATATTATGCAATGGCTGGCGAATCGTCGGTTTATGCATTAGGAGGCTATTATGGAACATTCTACTTCCACCAAACAAACCGTTCCAAATAAATGTGCATTACAGGAACCAAGATTTATACGTTATACATTAACAATTATTGCATTAGCTTTTTTATCATTCTTTATCGTGCTACCACTTGTTTCTATTTTTATCACAGCATTTCAAAAAGGTTCGGAGGTCTATTTCGATGCAATTACCCACCCCGATGCGCTATCTGCCATAAAACTAACTCTAACAGTCGTTGCTATTGCGGTGCCATTAAATGCTGTTTTTGGTGTTATGGCCGCATGGGCTCTTACAAAGTTCAACTTCAGAGGGAAAAATATATTACTAACAATTGTGGATTTGCCTTTTGCGGTGTCCCCCGTCATTGCAGGACTTGTCTTTGTACTATTATTCGGTGCACAAGGGTTATTCGGGGAATGGCTATTTGCCAATGATATTAAAATTATCTTTGCCCTACCAGGTATCGTGTTGGCTACTGTTTTCGTGACATTACCCTTTGTGGCTCGTGAGCTCATTCCACTTATGCAAGCTCAGGGAACAACAGAAGAGGAAGCATCCATCTCACTCGGGGCAGGCGGCTTTAAAACGTTTTGGCATGTAACTTTGCCGAACATAAAATGGGGATTATTCTATGGTCTGATTTTATGTAATGCGCGTGCTATCGGTGAGTTCGGTGCTGTTTCTGTTGTTTCTGGTCATATCCGCGGCATTACGAATACAATGCCGCTCCATATCGAAATTTTATACAATGAATACCAATTTGCAGCTGCTTTTGCCGTCGCTTCACTTATGAGCGTATTGGCTATCATAACGCTCGTAATAAAAGACATTGTAGATTGGAAATCAAAATCAGTTTAAGTAGGAGGTACTACCCCTTGAGCATTCAAATTCAAAACGTTTCAAAACGTTTCGGTACATTTCAAGCTTTGCAAGATATTTCTATCGACATTCAATCCGGAGAACTCATTGCCCTACTTGGTCCGTCTGGTTCAGGAAAAACCTCATTATTGCGCGTTATTGCAGGGCTCGAAACATCCGATGTCGGAGAAATTTTCTTTGACGGCCAGTCGATTACAAATCATCACCCAAAGGAGCGTAATGTCGGGTTTGTATTCCAACACTATGCATTATTTCGACATATGACGGTATTTGAAAATGTAGCATATGGACTAAAAGTGCGACCGCGTAAAACAAGACCTTCTAAGGCTGAAATCGAAGCGAAAGTGATGGAACTTATACAACTTGTGAAACTTGAAAATTTTGCAGATCGTTATCCGACACAACTTTCAGGTGGTCAGCGTCAACGTGTCGCACTTGCAAGGGCTCTCGCTGTCGAGCCTAAGGTGCTACTGCTAGACGAACCATTCGGCGCACTCGATGCCAAAGTGCGTAAGGAATTACGACGTTGGCTACGAAAACTTCATGACGACTTTCACATTACGAGTATTTTTGTAACTCATGACCAAGAGGAAGCACTAGATGTAGCAGATCGTATCGTCGTGATGAATAACGGAAAAATCGAGCAAATTGGCAGTCCAGATGAAGTATACACACATCCAAATAGTCCGTTCGTGTATGATTTTTTAGGCAATGTCAACCTCTTTAAAGGGCGCTTACAGAATGGCAAACTAACACATGGTGAATTTGCCATTGATGTTCCTAATTTACTTGCTCATACGCAGAACGATGCAGTTGGCTACGTACGCCCACACGATATTCAAATTGAAAAAACAGCTGTAACAGGCACAGTCCCTGGAACAGTAAGTCATATTCATTTACTCGGCCCTATTGTACAAATTGAATTACGTCGTGAAGATATGGATGAGTATTTAGAGGCGGAGCTTTCAAAGGAACAGTTTCATACCCTTCAGTTGAAAGTCGGCGATCATGTATTTGTAAAACCAAAGCAATTAAAAGTGTTCACCCCTGAGGATTTCTCCATTTAAAGCCATCGCTACACTCGCACATTAAGGCATTGTATTAGGCGACAACGGTAACTTCAGACCAAATGAGCCCGTAACACGCGCGCAATTCGTGGCATTTATGTATCGAGCTCTTAACCTCTAAAAAGAAATACGCTACAAAGTCTAGTCAAAGACTTTGTAGCGTATTTTAATTTTAACAATTCTCGGGAATCACTGTTAAGGATTGATTATGAAACTGTCGACCATCATACACCGCTTCTACATAGCCCAGACGGATAACAAAATCACCGAAATGCTCACCCTCTAAACGATCTTTTGCAAAGTGTAGAAGAATAGGACGAAGCTCTGCTAGAATTTCCTCTTCCCCGATATTCTCACGGTATATTTTGTTTAAACGATTACCCGTAAAGCTTGCACCAAGATACAAATTATACTTCCCTGGTCCTTTGCCTATAAAGCCGATTTCGCCCATGGCTGCACGCGAGCAACCATTTGGACAACCAGACATACGAATGACAATTTCTGTGTCATGTAGACCCGCTTCATCAATAATTGTATCAATCTTTGTGATGAGCGACGGCAGGTAACGCTCCGCTTCAGCCATAGCTAAACCACAAGTTGGTAAAGATACACAAGCAATCGCATTTCGACGAAGTGCTGAATAGTGCGCACCATCTGTTAACTTATATTGTTCAATAATAGCAGAGATTGCGTGCTTCTCCTGCGACGATACATTACTGATCATTAGATTCTGATTTGGTGTTAAACGGAAGTCACCTGTATGTACTTTTGCAACTTCTCGTAGACCAGTTAGAAGCTTGTAATCCTCAAAATCTTTAATACGACCATTTTGGATGAATAATGTGTAATGCCATTTATCATCAGCACCTTTAATCCAGCCAAATTCATCTCCTGTACGTTCAAAGGTAAACGGACGTGCAGGCTGAATTTCCCAACCAAGTCGACGATGCAATTCGGTATTAAACCATTCAAGACCACGAGCATCAATTGTATATTTAAAGCGCGCATTTTTACGCGACGAACGATTACCGTAATCGCGTTGAATCGTAATAATTTTCTCCGCTGTTTCAAGTAACTTATCTGGTGTTATAAAACCAATCAAGCGAGATAATTGTGGATACGTTTCATTATCACCATGCGACATACCCATACCACCACCAACCGCTACGTTAAAACCAACTAGCTTACCTTCTTCCACAATCGCAATTAGACCAATATCCTGTGAATACACATCGACATCATTACTTGGTGGAATAGCAATACCAATTTTAAATTTACGTGGTAGATATTGCGCACCGTAAATCGGTTCGATTTCTTCGTCTTGGCTATCAACAATTTTTTCTCCATCTAACCAAAGCTCATGGTATGCACGCGTTCTTGGCAGTAAATGCTCACTTAACTTTGCTGACCAGTTGTAAATTTCCTCATGCAACGCCGACTGGTTTGGATTAACGTTACACATTACATTTCGATTGACGTCTCCACATGCCGCAAGAGAATCCAGTAGTATGTCATTAATTTCCTGCATGTATTTTTTGACGTTCCATTTTAAAATACCGTGAACTTGGAAGGCTTGACGTGTCGTTAACTTTAATGAACCATTACCATACTTTGTAGCCATTTCGTCCATTACAAGCCATTGTGCAGCAGTTGCAGCTCCACCTGGTGTACGCACGCGCACCATGAATTGATAGGCAGGTTCTAGTTTTTGGCGTTGACGTTCATTACGAAGATCACGATCATCCTGTAAGTAACTGCCGTGGAATTTCATCAGACGATTATCATCTTCTGGAATTCCTGAACTTAATGGATCATTCATTGTGCGTTCCAGTGTACCTCGCAGGTAATTACTTTCGGTTTTAATCCGTTCTACATCACTAGGTGTACCCGCCTGTGGGGGTAAAATGATTTTATCAGTCATTGTTCTCGCTCCTTCATTAATAAACGTCACGTTGGTAGCGTTTTTGTTGTTTTAACTCATTCACAAAGGCTTTTGCCTCTTCAGCAGTTTTTTGACCTTGTTGTTCAATAATACGTTGTAAAGTTTTATCGACATCAGCTGCCATCGTTTTTTCATCACCACATACATAGATCACGGCACCTTGCTCAAGCCATTCGTAGATAGTTGTGGCATGTTCCTCGATTTTATGTTGGACATACACTTTTTTATCTGTGTCGCGTGAGAAGGCTACATCCATATGCGTTAATGTATCTGATGCTAGCCAGCGTTGCCAGTCTGTTTGGTACAAGAAGTCCGTCATAAAGTGCTGGTCACCGAAGAATAGCCACGACTTTCCGTTGACACCAAGTTCCTCACGCTCCTCTAAAAACGCTCGGAATGGCGCAATCCCCGTACCTGCACCAATCATAATAATGGGTGTATCCTCTTGTTCTGGAAGTCTGAAATTCGGATTTCGATGAACGTAAATTGGCAATGTGTCGCCCACTTGAATGCGTTCTGCAATGCTACCAGAACATACACCATGACGTACTCGACCATTTGTTTCATAACTCACCTTACCGATTGTTAAATGCACTTCTTCATTATTCGCTTTTTGACTGCTCGCAATTGAATAGAGACGTACCGGAATTTTTCGTAATAACTTAGCAAATTGCTGTGCATCCCATGTAAACGGAGCGAAGTCTTGCACAACATCAAGCAAATCACGCCCATACACATACTCTTTTCGAGCAGCATCATCTTCAAGTAGTTTAGAAAAATCTTTATGCACTGTGTACGCACTAATTTTTTGCAACAATGGCTTCGATAAAACAGTGATTTCTACCTTTTTCTGTAATGCTTCTTTTAACGATAACGTCTCTTCAAATACTGTTACCTTTTCTTGACCATCAAATTGCAATGCTGTTAGTAGCGCATCTACTAACGATTCTTCATTTTCCGGATGAATGCCGATGCTATCTCCAGGTTCAAAATTAAAGTTAGCTCCTTCAATAGCTAGCTCGACATGATACGTTTCTTTGTTTGAGCCACGGCCATTTAAATTGATATTTTCCAGTACCTCTGCATAGTATGGATTTTTGCGAGAGTACGTAGATTCTCCTTGTACCACCGCTGTTTGCTCAGGTACTATCTCGTCATTTGTACTCTGTAGTAGTTCCTGCTGTACAGTTGAGAACCACTGCGCTGCGGGCTCGTCGTATTCTAAATCACAATCTACACGCGGGGCGATGCGAGTTGCGCCTAAATTTGCGAACTGTTCATCAAAATCTTGCCCTGTTTTACAGAAAAATTCGTACGAACTGTCACCTAGTGCCAACACCGAATAATGAAGATGATCTAATTTTGGTGCACGCTTACTGTGTAAAAATTCGTAAAACTGGATAGCTTGATCTGGCGGCTCACCCTCACCATGCGTACTAACAACCAGTAATAGGTTCGTCGTTTTCTTTAAATTATTGGGCTTAAATTTTGCTAAAGACGCGATTGTTACTTCCACATCATTTTGCTTTAATGTGGCTGCATATTTTTCAGCTAGCCCCTGACTATTGCCTGTTTGAGAGCCATATAAAATCGTTACCGTTTTAGTAATCGGTGCAACAGCTGGTGGTACTTCTTCTACAATCCCATCAATCGTTGCTTGCGGTGCACTTAAATAACCATTCAACCAAAATTTTTGTTCTACGGTTAATTTAGGAAGAAGCTCATTTAAAAGCTTCACCTGATCCTCACTAAATGGACTATTAATTACTTGCAGTTTCAAACTTTGCCACCTCACAAATGATCTGTCTAAAAATTATCTTAGACGAATTTTTTCTTTCTTCTCGATTTGCACTACATAGGAATTCTGTATAATTAAAGTAATGGAACCATGGCTCACTGTCTTTAAAATTTCCCGGACATTATTTAATGCTAGATTTATATTTTCCTGCTTTTTATCTACCATTATTAATCACCTACTCTAAAAATTTTAGAGCGCTAACACCTCATGTATTCGCTCCAGTAAAACTCGTTTAACATTGTCGTCATACCCCAAGCTTTCACATAAGATAAAGTTCGATTCCTCATAGCCTACTAATCTCTTGGTAATTCCCTGTCTCAATAAACCTGTAAATAATAAATACGGCACAATAAAAACGCGACTTTGCATATGCCTTTCTTGCTGTAGCCACTCCTCAAAAGTAGGACCTGCTCCATACAAGAAGCATGTATCCACTGTTGTGTGGGAATATTTGTCACCCAACCTTGCTGCAATGGTGGCTAAATCTTGTTTTACTGCCGGATCACTACTACCACGTCCAATTAGTAAAACACGTGCACCTTCATTTGGTACTTGTGTCTCGACGATACGGGCTTGAAGTGTATCAATCAATAACTCATGCACACCTAATGGCTCTCCGTATGTAAATCGTATGTTTGGAAACAGTGCTTTTGCCTGCTCTACCTCTTCCGGAATATCTTCTTTTGCATGCTTAGCAGCCAATAGTAAAATCGGAACAATCGCAATTGTAGTAGCACCGCGTTGAACACAGGTTTCTACCCCTAGCGCAATCGTTGGTTGTGCTAACTCTAAAAAACAGATTTCTTGAATGGGTGTGTCAACTTCTTGTTGCACACGCTGAAGAAAAGAAATGGCTTGCTCCACACCAGCCTTTACGCGACTTCCATGTGCGATATATAAAATGGCTTGCATGAAAACACTCCTTAAATTGAAATTTCTTGTAGCTGAGACTGAAGATTCGTTTGCTCAAACCATTGAATCTTCTCGCGTAATGCAACAACTTCTCCGACCAATATCATGCTAGGGTTTTTTATATTTTCACGCTGAGCTACATCTACAATATTGGCTAAGGTACCAGTAATCGTTTTTTGTTTAGTAAATGTTCCCCAGTGGACAAGTGCTACTGGCGTTTGTTCGTCACGCCCATATTTGAGTAGTTGTTGACGGATATATGGAAGATTCCCAACCCCCATATAAATCGCAATCGTATCGATACCTTTCGCTAGACTTTCCCACTGAATTGAATCGTCTTTTCCCTCTCGCATATGCCCAGTGACAATTGCAAAGCTTGAGCTTAGATCACGATGTGTTACAGGAATTCCCGCATAAGCTGGTGCTGCTATTCCAGAAGTAATACCAGGTACAATTTCAAACGGTATGCCATGCTCTGCAAGCACCTCTGCTTCTTCGGCCCCTCTTCCGAAGACAAATGGGTCACCCCCTTTTAATCTTGTGACAACAAGCCCTTGCTGCGCATAGTGCACAAGTGATTGGTTGATATTCTCTTGAATCATGGCGTGACGATTTGGTAGCTTGCCACAAAAAATCAGTTTTGCATCCTTTTTTGCATATGCTAATAAATCTTTATTAATAAGTCGGTCATACAAAATGACATCTGCAGCCTCAATACAACGCAAACCCTTTACTGTTATAAGATCCACATCTCCAGGACCTGCACCGACTATATAAACTAATCCCATACTTCCACACTCCTTTTAGCCTCATATGTTATTACTTGAAGCGAGGCTTCTCTAGAAGGACAAAAAGAGGCCCCCATTATCCACAAAGGCTACGTAATGCCTGCGAATAATAAGAGCCTCTAGTTATCTAGTCAGCCGAGTTATTTTGAATCCTTAGTAATATACTAAGAATAATATACAATTTAGTATATTCTGTCAACACTTGATTTACCACATTAAAAATTTTATTAAATGAATGACTGATTCCCCTTCGTTTTTCGGATCACTTCTCTCATGAAAGGAACATTCCCCTACATTTCGGATTACTGAACAGCTGACCTGAATGCCTAGACTTCAATAAAAAGTTATACTCTCTAATTTATGTTTATTTAAGAGAAGTGGGGTTGCCATTTTAAATAAAGCATTTGTTGATTGGAGTGGAGCCAGCGTGACTCCTTGGGGATCAGCGTCACAGATAAGACCCTGGAGCGAGCATAGCGAGTGAAGCGGCTTATCGGACGCCCCCAGGAAAGCACGCTGGCGTAACGGAAATCAACCACTAGTATTGGTGATGAACCTTATTCTTTCAAAAAAATATCCAACCAGTCACCGATATACTACCGGCAAATGATTGGATAATTGTATATATATTTTCCCGTAAGCTATGATGCTTTTACCACGGTCTACGATATGGCTGATAATATGGTGGTCGATTATGATAATATGGGTAGTTCGGGTAATTTTGATAGTACGGATATCGATTGAACTGTTGACCTAGAAAACTGCCTAAAAATCCGCCAGCAAACGGCACACCAAATGGTAATAAGAAGCCTCCTGGATATCCAAACATAGGTATCTGTTACCTCCCCTTTTTACTCTATCGTATGAAAGAAAGTACATATACCGCGTGTACATCGCCTACCTTATTTTTCTTCACCTAATCGTTGGATAAAGCTTGCTAATGTGCGCACCATTACACCGGTACCACCTTTAGGTCCTAAATCATGCGCAGTCGTAGCGTCAGATGTACCAGCGATATCTAAGTGAATCCAAGGTGTATCTCCTGCAAATTCGCCAACAAATCCGCCGCCGAAAATCATATGACCATCTCGACCCGGTGAGTTATTTAAATCCGCTAAATCAGATTTACGAATGCGCTTTTTATCACTTTCAGTTAAAGGCATACGCCATACGAATTCACCTGTTTCTTTTGATGCTTCCATAAATTTAGCAAAGAACATATCATTATTTGAAAGTGCTCCGGTTTTATCCATGCCTAGCGCTGTAATGACACCACCTGTTAATGTAGCAATGTCAATGACAGAAGTAGCCCCTTGTTGTTTTGCATACGTCATAGCATCTGCTAGCACTAGGCGACCTTCCGCATCCGTATTTAAAACTTCGACTGTTTTGCCACTATACGTTGTAATGACATCATCTGGTTTAAACGCCATACCAGACACCATGTTATCCGTAGAACCGATAACAGCTACGACGTTTTTCTTTGGGCGTAATTCACCGATAATTTTCATAGCACCAAGTACTGCTGCTGCGCCACCCATATCGCCTTTCATGCCAACCATTGATGCTGGTGGTTTCAATGAGTAACCGCCTGTATCATAAGTGACACCTTTTCCTACTAGCCCGATTGGATCTGCAAAATCATCAGTCGCTCTATATTTTAATGTTATTAAGCGTGGTTCTTCCGTTGAGCCTTGATTGACGCTTAAAATCCCGCCCATACCAATCTCTTCTAATTGCGCTTTATCTAAAATTTCAACTTCAAATCCATATTTATGTGCAAGAGCCTCCGCATAATTTGCTAAGTCTGTAGCTGTCAAAAGATTAGGCGGCAAATTAATTAAACAACGCGCTTCGTTCACAGCATCCGCATAAATGACACCAACCTCGAAGCTTGCAACAACTGCATCTAAATCTTCTGACTCTGTCACAAGGTACACATCATCAATACGTGTATCGATTTCATTTGACGTTGTTTTATAATGAGGAATTGAATAATATCCAAGCCCCATACCTTCACCCGCTAAATATGCCACATCTGTTACTTTGATTTCTTTGGTTGCAAATGATTCCATCCAAATCGAATAGTCCTTTACTTTAAGTGCTTTTAATTCTTTTCCAACCAAGCCAAATGCTTCGCGTAAATGCTCTTCTGTTAACGTTTTCTGATCGCCAAGACCTACGAACAGAACACGTTTAAGTGCCATATGCTCTTTAATGA
The DNA here is from genome assembly GCF_044761695.1 of Lysinibacillus sp. NPDC097287. NCBI lineage: Bacteria > Bacillati > Bacillota > Bacilli > Caryophanales > Bacillaceae > Lysinibacillus > Lysinibacillus sp. NPDC097287. Next base: position 78,371 of record NZ_JBIWCX010000014.1, on the reverse strand, counting down.
AAGGTAATTTCGTAATTTTTTTAAGTCCAGTTGATACATCGCCTGCAAAAATCCAAGACTCAATCGCTTCTCCATAAAATGATGTGAAACTTGCCCAATTGTGCATTTGTTCTCGATGTTTTTGGACCCCTACGATTAGTAATTCCGTAGAAATCGTTTCAAATGTTTTTGCCTCTTTTATAATGCGCATGTAAATTCCCCCAATCACTATCCCTTATTATACCAAACCCTTGAAAATGATCGAAAAATTTAGCCCCGCCTTTTTTTAGAAAATGACGAATGTTATACTATAAGTAATCCTACTTAAAGGTTGTGATGACAATGGGCTTACTTCAAAACACTCCTTTACTGGTTGCCCTCTTTTCAGTTATTTTCGCACAATTTGTTAAAATTCCTATCCACTTTTTAATGACGAGACAGTTGAATTTTGCATTGTTCACTTCAACTGGTGGTATGCCTAGTTCACACTCTGCGTCAGTAACTGGACTGACAACCGCTATTGCTTACGAAACGGGACTGGATTCTCCCATTTTTGCAGTAGCTGCCATGTTCTCTTTTATCGTGATGTATGACGCAAGTGGTGTACGCTATCAAGCAGGCCAGCATGCAGTAATTTTAAATCAGCTACGTAAGGATTTCCAAACGCTTGTAAAAGACATTAAAGATTGGCCTAAAATGGGTGGCGAAGAGAAGCTTGAAGAGTTAAAAACATTGCTTGGTCATAAGCGAAGCGAAGTATTTTTCGGAGCTTTGACAGGAATATTTATAGCCGTCATCACTTATCAATTCGTACTATAAAAAAGGTGCCTTCGCAAGGAAGGCACCTTTTTTATTAGAACATGCGATAACCATTTTTTCGTAAAATCTTCATCACAATACCAGCAACAATTGCACCAGCAAATCCACCTGATAAAATAGCAATATCTACAATTTGTAGCGCTTGCAATTTATCTAAAAGTGCTGGAAATGCAGATCCTGGTTTAAAAATATAATCTAAAAAGCTTACATCATCAACAATAAAGACAACAACGATTGGATACACAACCGCCATTAACCACGTCATTCGCAGTAACATATTCAATAAGAATCCGATACCGAAAAACATGACGAAAAATAACACCACCGAAATGATTAACTGTACTAATGAAACTGGACCATCCATGTATGTATAACCTCCGTTTTCCTCTCACTAGTCTACATGATACAAGCAGCACTTTCAATGAACAAGCCCTTGATTTCACTAGTTTTCCATATTTATATAATTAGAAAAAAGCTACCGTAAAAAACAAATTGTGCATGCATTTCTCCACCCTATAAATCATTTTCTAAAAAATAATTTATACGAGGAATAGCCAAACACATCGCCCGGATTAATGCCATTGATCATTTCCAACTGATGCTTTTCAAATTGGTTGGACACCATTTCTTTCAGCATAACAGATGTCATTTCATCTTGTGCAAGCTCCTGTGGAAACAACCATCTTGCTTCAAGTAATTCATCTTCTTGTATAAATAATGGCTGTTCTTCATCTCTCATTCGACAATAAAAGATAGCCATGTTGTCACTGATTTCATCGCGAATAACGCCTGAGCGGAATCCAATTAAACCAGACACAAAACAATCAATGCCTGTCTCTTCTTTTAATTCCCGTAAAACTGCATCATCAACGGTTTCTCCCTCATTCACAAAACCAGCTGGTAAAGACCAACGCCCTTTTAATCCACTATAGGCTTTTTTTACAACGAGCCATTGCCCAAGTTCGTTGACAACTACACCCGCTACCCCTAACCAAACCTTACCTCTTTCTTTTCTCATCTACCTTCACCTCTATCTAATGATTATAACTTCTTGATATGTATAATTAGAATAATAAATTCAGAATTTTAAGATCAAATGACGAGAAATAAAGAATGTTATTTTTGATATACAGGTAAAAAACCCGCGTAGACTCCTGCGGGAAAAGCAAGAGCACGAGACCCAGCAGGGAGCGTTAGCGGGCGATGCGGCTCGTGCCTTGCCCGCGGAAAGCGTAGCGGGTTTTTACCATATAGAAAGCTAATTGTTATGCTTTGAAAAGACTTTTTGGACAGCCTTTATTTGTGAAATTATCTATTCAGTTAAAGAAATTTAAACTTCCCTTTTTTCGCAACTAAGCTTGGACCACCGACTAAGAATAACGCGCGGTTATCAATAACCTTCTTTAGTGCAGCTGCAGTTTTACCTGTGAATTTACGTCCAAGTGCATCGCCTATCGCGTCATTATGACCAAGAGAGCAAACAGAACCTTTTAATTCTGGAACGAATACAACAGTTTCTTCACCTTTCATCAAATGCACGATGTTTTTAGCAACCACAACTGCCTGCTGCATCGCAATTTGGGCAGTTGGTGGATATGGACGATCTGCTTCCTCATTAAATAAGAATGCGCAATCTCCTACTACAAATACATCATCGAAGCCAGGCGCACGCATATCTTTCTCTACACGTACACGCGCACGATTATTTTCAATACCAGAAGTTTCGATTAATTGATTGCCTCTAACACCTGCCGCCCATACGACCGTTCGCGCCTTCACAAATTTGAATTCCTCTTCAGTAACTTTAATCTTCACGCCTTCTGGAGTCGCTTCGACAACAGGTGTGCCTATAGAAAACTCAATACCTTTTTTCTTTAACTGTGCTACAGCATATTCTACAAGCTCTTCATCAAATCCAGGTAATACCATTGGTGCTGCTTCCACACATAGGATACGTACCTTCTCTTGAGGAACATTAAATTCCTTACACAGCGTTGGAACACGATTACCAAGCTCTCCTAAAAACTCAATACCTGTAAAGCCTGCACCACCAACAACAAATGTAAGCTTGCTATCATCTTTTTCTTCATCTAATGACCAACTCGCGAATTGGTATTCAATATGCTCACGAACATCACGTGCAGCATTTAAGCTAGTAAGTGATAGGGCGTACTTATCTAAACCTGGGATACCGAATGTTTCACCTTCAAAGCCAAGACCAATAACTAAATAATCGTAGGTCATGTCCCCATCAGTAGTAATCACTTTTTTCGCTTGCACGTCGATTTTCTGTACTGTTGCCTTCACAAAAGAAACCTTACTATGGTTGACCACATTTGAAATATCGTAGCGAGCTTTCGATTCAGCAATCGTACCAGCAGCAGCTTCGTGCAACCATGTAGTTTCATAATGATAATCATTTTTGTTTACTAATACGATATTTGCCTCATTCGCACCTAATTGTTTCTGTAAATTTACTACCGTCGTGAGGCCACCGTAGCCAGCACCTAATACTAAAATCGTCGGTCTAGTCATCGACATCTTAACCACCTTTAACTTCTCTTTCGCAAAAACCTAACTAATATATAGTAGTTTTTGTTTATAGCACCTATCTTATACGGGTTTTACGCCTCTAAACGCTCCATACCCCAATCTAGCTTTAATATATTTTTCAGATTCGTCACTTGCTCTTCTCCAATGACATTAACTAGCTGCTGTTCAATCTCAATCTTTAGAAGCTTATTCTTTTCATAGCACTCTTCACCGAACTTAGTCATACGAATCGCTTTATGCTTTTTACTATGTTCTACATTAGTGACCTCTACTAATCCTTTTTCCTGCAATCTTTTAATAAATTTATGAGTTGCCTGTCGAGAAATATCAACGCTTTTTGTGACATCTGAAATAGTTGGTCGCTTTTTATAAATTCTCGCTAAAATATACCATTCCGAATTGGAAATATAAATTTCATTATGTTCATTCCACTTATCTTCAACCAGTCGATGAAGTATAGCGTGACGTTCACTCAACAAATCAATTACATCAAGATTCTGTAATTCCATCATCAACTAGTCCACCTTCACTTCATATTTTTTCGTAACAACTATACAAAAAAATATACGAATCGTCAACTAAGTTGACAAAACACACCTAATTGCTCTATAATTAAATTAGTCAACTAAGTTGACAATATTGTTTGATGGAGGGACCTTACATGTACAATGTTGGCGACGTAGTCATTTATGCAGCACATGGTCTTTGTTCTATTGAAGATATCTGCGAACAAACCTACAGTGACATTACGCAAACCTATTATGTTTTGCAACCACTAAATGATTCAAAATTAACAATCCGCACCCCTACTGACAATGCTAAAAAACAGCTAAGAGACATTATTGATAAAGAAGAAGCAATCAAGATTTTAGAATCATTTACTTCTCCTGGTGTTGAATGGCTTGATCAAAATACACATCGTATGAAACTTCATGTAGAAATTATTAAGTCTGGAGACAGACAAAAGCAAGCGAGCCTTTTGAATACGTTAATGCGTAAAAAGTTAGAATATATTTCTATTGAAAAAAAATTCCCGCAACAAGAAGAAAAGATACTTCAATCTTTGCAGGAAATGATATTTTCAGAGTTCTCCATTGCACTTGATAAACCATCTGAAGAAATTTATGAATACGTATTAACACAAATTCATTAAATAGCTCCTTACGAGTACATAAAGAGGCCACAATTAATTAAAAAAATTGTGGCCTCTTTCATATTCACCAAATCGCAAACTTCGGGTACGTTGGTTCTTTTCCCTTTGCACTATTGTTTATTTTATTACATACGCATAATATACTATTTTCTAGCAACTACTGAACTATTGAGGAGGCATTATCCATGCGTTTATGGCATACAAATTTAATTCCCTTTTTACCAAAAGGACAGCTTCTTTCCCAGTGGCGTGAGCTTAACAGTATTTTCGTAAAAGAGGACAAACATATATTAATTAATTATATTTACGACTATCCCAAAGATGATTTATATATGTATACAGAGAAAATAATTGAGGAAATGAAAAATCGTGGATATAAAATCCGTACAGTCGATAAAATGGAGCGCTATTTTGCTGAATTAAATGAAATAAAAGCTGTAACGCCTTTTAAAGAACATCATAATGACGAGTATTTAGAGATTTGCTATTACAATTTAAAGGAAAAGTATATTCGTGGACAAAAAGATTTTGATTCCACACTTTTCCAAAACCTCGAATCATATTTTTCAGAAAAAAAGTATGATTTGGATAATATTTCTTAATAGCCATTTTACCAAAAGTTGTCCATTTCTTTTCTTTGCCACCATATAAAAAAGCCTCTTTGATTTATCATGTTTTGCAACATCATAAATCTAAGAGGCTCGTTAGTCACAACCCTTTTAGACTAATCTGGGGTTGTTATTATACATTTTTTAGGATTGTGTACATTCCTATTTTAGCTGAAAATCATATTCCTAGAGATACTCTATGATCAACGCCAATCAGTCGCAAACTTCCGGTGATCCTTCACGTTTTGCTGCTTTAAAGCTTGAGCCACAGCCACATGAAGCAATGGCGTTCGGATTATCAATTGTGAATCCTCCGCCCATTAGCGATTGTTTGTAGTCGATTTTCGTTCCCGTTAAAATAGGCGCATCTTCACGGGTAACAAGAACAGTCAAACCATGTTGCACATCTTCTAAGTCGTCATCCATTTTTTCTTTATCAAAATGCATGCCGTATGAAAGGCCGCTACAACCACCGCCTTTTACAACCACGCGTAAGTAAGAACCTTGTTCTTCATTATGCTCCATCATTTCGTGAATATGAAAGACGGCTGCTTCTGTTACTTCTACTACTTTTTGCAAACTTGTCAACCCAATCACCTTCTTTCTTATCAATATCATATCAATTTTGTCTATTGAATGGCAATTATTCGGCTTGTCATCTATTTATAGTAGTCATCCATTTAACTTTCCAATAATTAGTCATTTTTATTCATGCTTCTGAAACTATAGTTGGTATAATAGTTATATAATCGTTAATGAAAGAGGTATAAAATATGGAGATTTCACCTTATTATGAAAAAAATGTTCAATGCGTTAATTGTAAAAAAGAATTTCCAACACTTAAAGTACGCTCTAAATTCATCAAAGTTGAACATACTGAAAGCGATTTCCAACCGATTTATGCCGATAATGTCAATGCACTATACTATAATGTATTCGTCTGTGAACATTGTGGCTTCTCATTCACAGAAGATTTTTCCAAATATTTTGCGCCAGGTGTACAAGATCATATTCGCACGCAAATAACAGAAAAATGGGTCCATCACGATTTTAAGGGTGAACGTACAGTTTTTCAAGCAATCCAAGTTTATAAACTAGCATTTATCTGTGGCACGATTAAAAAAGAGAAATTTGTCGCAACAGCCGGTCTAGCACTTCGTTTAGCTTGGCTTTACCGCTCATTAAATAATGAAGGTCAAGAGCAACGTTTCTTAAAAATTTCTCGTGATCATTATATGGACTCTTATTCAAACGAGGATTACAGCTCTACACAAATGTCGGACGTACGTATTATGTACATGATCGCTGAACTTTCACGACGTATCGGCGATATGGAAAATTCGACACGCTTCTTCTCAAAAGTGATTGAAAAACAAAACCTGGGTGGCGAAGCGAAAATTATCGAGATGGCTAAAGAACAATGGGCAATCATTCGAAAAGAGAAAACAAATCAAATATAATCTAAAAAAAGTTCTAGCCCTTAATGAGCTAGAACTTTTATTTATAAGTGCAATTAGAATACTTGCTCTACTTCAATAATGCCTGGTACTTCTTCTAATAATGCACGTTCAATACCTGCTTTAAGTGTGATTGTAGAACTTGGACAACTCCCACATGCACCCAATAGACGTAATTTTACAATACCGTCTTCTACATCTACTAATTCGCAATCCCCACCATCGCGTAGTAAGAATGGACGTAATTTATCTAATACTTCTTGAACTTGGTCGTTAATTGTTGCTTCTGCCATTTTATCTCGACTCCTTTCCTTATAATGATTATAATGTTAGCAACAGAAAAAATCCAATATAGAATCACGAGGAGCGGAAATACATGGAATACACTAAACCATCCATCGAAATTTATGGGACAGCGATTATTTGCGCCAGCTGTGTCAATGCACCATCTTCTAAAGATACATATGAGTGGCTACAAGCTGCTATTGATCGTAAGTATCCAAAGCAAGCGTATGATATCCGTTATGTCGATATTGAAGGTCCAATTGAGAATGAACGTGATGCGGACTATGCCGCACGCATCCAAGATGACGAATTTTTCTATCCACTCGTACTTATTAATGATGAAGTAGTCGGTGAAGGCTATGTGCAATTAAAGCCAGTGTTCACTGCTCTTGAAAATTTAGGCTTCACTCCTGATGAAACTGTTTAACACTAGTATATGAGAAAGGGAGACTGCTTACCACAGTCTCCCTTTCTTCTTTGTCTATAAGCTAATGTAGCGCTCTGTAACGTACCTAAACGTGCTTGAATCTCACATGATACATTCACATGACATTTTTCGCAACAACTGCCTGTGGTGGTTACAAGGGCGATTTAGCACAACTATTTATTAATCGTTTTGATATTTATACATCCACAGTAAGCCAGATTTCATCAGACGTGCAATACGCCCTGTTACTGTTGTATCTGCTAAGTATGCAAACCCTTGCTTTTTACCTAGTGATCCCATGAAGCCTTTTAATTTAATGTCTGGCATTTTCTCTGGTAGATGCTCACCTTTCCAGCGCATACGCAGTACTTTGACAACATGTTCTGCTTGTTCTTCTGCAAGTTGCGCACTTGGTGCAAACGTAGAAGAGGCACAGTCTCCAACAACATATACATGCTCATCATCTGGAACGTTGAAGTATTGTGTTACTATTGGGCGACCTTGACGATCTTTTTCCACTTCTAAATCACGAACGATTTTTACAGGTTGCACACCTGCAGTCCAAACTACAGCATCCAAAGGTATTTCATCTTCGTGATTAAAAATTTTACCTGGTTCTACTTTTGTAATATTAGATTCTGCAATCACATCGACGTTATGTTTGATGAACCATTCTTTCACGTATTTACTTAACTTCTCTGGGAAGTCTTTTAAAATACGTTGTCCACGGTCAAATAATTTTATATTTAAATCTGCGCGACTTTCACGTAGCTCACTAGCAAGCTCGATGCCACTTAACCCCGCACCGACAATACCGACAGTAGAACCCGATGGCAGTCCACAAAGTGCATTAAATGTCTGACGTGACTTAGCAATTGTCTGAATGCTATACGAGTGCTCCTCTGCTCCAGGCACATCATGGAATTTATCCTCACAACCAAGCCCAATAACTAAATCATCATAATCAATACGCTGTCCGTTTTCTAAAATAACCACTTTCTCTTCACGATTAATCTCGATAACTTCACCGTATACAGCTGTTAAACGTTCATGTTCAGGGAAACTCACACGGATTTCTTTATCTGTTGAAGTCCCTGCTGCAAGTGCGTAAAACTCTGTTTTCAAACTATGGAAAGGTGCTCTGTCTACCAGCACAATCTCCGTGTCTAATGGTAAATTATTCGGTAATAGACGAAGCATGACACGCATATTGCCATAGCCGCCCCCTAAAAGTACTAATTTCCCCATAATAATCTCCTTTGATGTGTCTCATTATAATTGTTCACAAAGTATCCACAATTGAGTATACCCGATTGTGAGATGTTTCACAATATAAGAATTGCATTTTGTGAAACTTTTCACAAAACTGAGAATTTCTAATCAAAATAGACGAACTACTTCACTTTTAATACAAAAAACATACGTTGTTGACGAACGATTCAAAACCGAGTAGCATAACAAAGGTGAGGTGACACGTATGAATCCAATGGTTGAATTTTGTATTAGCAACTTAGCAAATGGCTCGCAAGAAGCGTATGAAACACTTGAACGCGACCCAAATATCGACGTTTTAGAATATGGCTGTCTTAGCTACTGCACAAAATGTTCGGAATCCTTTTACGCCGTTGTTAATGGTGATCTTGTAGAAGCTGATTCGCCTGCAGAGCTAACAAAAGCGATATACCAATATATCGAAGAAAATCCCTTATGGTGATTTTTTAAACATAAAAACGGTTGTCACATATCATACGTGACAACCGTTTCATTTGTTATTTGTCTAATAATGTTTCCAGTAAATAAGTTGGCTGATACTCTTTTTCTAAAACCGCAGCTGTTGGGGTTACACCAGTATTGACATGGATTGTATCACAACCATAACGAATGCCACACATAATATCCGTGTCATAATTATCCCCTACCATTACCATATCACCTTTTTCAAAGCCATGATCTTTGGCAATTACCTCAAGCATGGCAGGCGATGGTTTTCCCATATAAAGTGGTTCAACACCAGCTACATCTCCTACTAAACGTGCAAATGAGCCATTACCTGGCACAAATCCTTGCTCAGTTGGAAATTTAACATCTGGATTTGTCGCGATCAATGTCGCGCCATTTTGGATAGCAATCGTTGCTTTCGCAAGCTTTGTATAGTCAATTGTACGGTCAATGCCCATCACAAATACATCTGGATTATCTTCTGTAATGGCTATATTTTCATCTAATAGCGCTGAACGCAGGCCATCAGATCCTATCATCGCCACTTTTTTACCAGCATAATTTGTCGCAATGTACTTTGCTGTTACAAGTGCACTTGAATAAAAATGATCTAACGGCGCCTCAATACCAATTGCTCGTAACGCTTCTTGTAATTGTTCTCTTGTTTTTGAAGAGTTATTTGTCACATAAAAAGGTTCGATTCCTTGTTCTTGCAAGCTGTGAATAAATGTAATCGCAGAAGGAATTCCTTCTTTCCCACGGTAAACTGTGCCATCAAGATCAAAACAATAAGCCTTATATGTTCTCATTTATGAGCCCCTTCTGGCAAAAATGCCGAAACAGGTCCTAGTTCATTTGTTAAGTAATCATTCACAGCGAGTGGGAATTGCTTTAACGTAGGAAGGCTCGATTTTAACACATTAACAACCTCATGAATGTCTACATTTATAAATTCTCTGACAAGCATTTTACGTAATCCGACAACTGCTTTTAATGGTGCTTCCATGTCGACTGTTACAACTTTTTCATCGACTAAAATATCAATAATATCCTCATAGCTACCTGGGTCACGCATAATAAAGCCATCAATCATCAAATTGCCAACATCCATCATTGACTCCATAATGTTATGACCAATACGCTCAATTGCAAGTTTTGATATATCGTTTTGTAGCCAATTATTGTCTGACTCCAAAATAGCAAGTAGCCCATCTAAGTACTGTAAATTTTCTGTGATTTTATTACGATCTACAAAATACACAAGGTATGCCCCCATTCAAATCAATTAAAGTTGATAGTCTTTTCCCTTCTATAGTACCATAACAATAGAACTGGAAGGTGATTAAAAGATGGAACGTTTTTTCTTATATGATGATGTAGAAGATACAAAAACACGCTTCGTAAGCTTTGCTGGTGAAAAGCTACGCTATGATTTAGCGATTCTACAATCAAGCCGTTTTTTCGGTAAAGTACTTGTCATGGACATTCAATTTGGTCGCTTCGCCATTATCGGTGCAGATGATGTAGAAGAACCTGGCTATCTCGAGCATGTATACAACCGCTCCGAGGAAGAAACTGTAGAGCTACGTGAATATTTACGCGAATTACTAAGCTAATAGACTAAAAAACATCCTTATCATTCATGGTATAGGATGTTTTTATGTGTGTGAAATCGTTTATCACCCTGGTTATGGATATTGTCGCCAATAATTCGAAATTTATCACCCATAAATATAAATTTATCGCCCACTTCTTCAAATTTATCGACATACACCTTACAAACAAAAAACCTGATGCTAAAATCACATCAGGTTCTACTACTTATTCTGTTACTTCTGCAGGCTCCGTCACTTCGGTTACTTCTACTGTTGTTTTTTCTGGTTGTTGCATAACTTTCCCAACTTTTCGTAAGACAAAATAAGCGCAGCCAAAATTACAATACTCGTATAAGTAATCTTGAAGCGTGCTAATTTTTGTATCAAACGTAGATTTTTGATTTTTATCTTCAAAAAATCCTTTTAGACGTAATTGGTTATAGCCCCAATCCCCAACGATATAATCGTATTTTGCTAAAATATCCGAATAGCGCTCCTTTAATACTTCTTCTTGAAAAGCTTCTCGGTAATCATTAATAAGTTCATACTCATATCCTTCAATGATAATCAAAGTGACACCACCTTTCTATATATACTCTTATCTTCTCGTTAAACTTCTGCTTGCAACTGTCGTGCTTTCGTTGCCTCATTTACTTGCTCATCCGCGTGATAACTACTACGCACTAATGGACCTGCCTCACAATGCTTGAAACCTTTTTCCATCGCAATTTTACGCAGCTTGCCAAACTCTAAGGGTGAATAATATTTTTTTACGGCTAAATGCTTTTTCGTCGGCTGTAAATATTGACCGATTGTCATAATATCTACGTTATTTGCACGTAAGTCATCCATTACCTCTAAAATCTCGTCATGCGTTTCTCCTAATCCAATCATCAATGAAGATTTTGTTGGAATAGTAGGTTGCATTTCTTTTGCCAAACGTAAAAATTCTAATGATCGATCATATTTGGCACGTGCACGAACTCTTGGCGTTAATCGACGCACCGTTTCTATATTATGATTTAAAATATCTGGTTTTGCATCCATTAACATCTTAAGGTTTTCCTCAATACCACCAAGGTCAGAAGGTAATACTTCGACTGAAGTTAGTGGGCTTTTACGGCGAATCGCACGCACTGTTTCTGCTAATACTTCCGCACCGCCATCTTTTAAATCATCACGAGCTACCATTGTAATTACAACGTGCTTTAAGTTCATAATAGCAACTGAATCTGCTACACGCTCTGGTTCTGCAAGGTCTAACTCATTTGGTAAGCCTGTTTTTACAGCGCAGAAACGACAAGCACGTGTACATACTGAACCTAAAATCATCATCGTTGCAGTACGACGTTCACCCCAACACTCATGAATATTTGGACAGCGTGCTTCTTCACAAACTGTGTGAAGATTCTTTTCTCGCATGAGCTTCTTAAGCCCTTTATATTCGTCGTTTGTATTTAGTTTAATTTTTAACCAATCTGGTTTTCTTAAATGCTCTTCTTTTTCATTGCTTGTAGGTTTACAAGATGTCATACGAATATCGCCCCTATCGAGTATTGGTACATTTCAAAAAGTCATCACTGTTGTCAATGTATCACATTACACGCACTGCAACAACTAGCATTTTCTATTCCATCTTTAATGGGACCTCAAGCGATGGCTGAGGCGCATCACTGCCATTCGTATAGATATTTGGTACCGGGCCTCTCGTTAAACCCATTGCTACAGGAATACTCTGTGCAACAGAGGCAGATTTACTTGCAAAAGGCACAATAATTTGTACGTTAACTTTTAAATTAATCCATACCTCCACAAACGCGCTATTAATACCAAATTCTTTAATATTTGATGTCACAGTACTATGCACATTACCAATGATATGAAAGCGAATCGGAATTTTCGGACCCAAATTTCCGAGTAATGGAAGATTCGCTGCTTGCCCAAGCGGTACAAAAAACACAATCCCGTCACCCTCTTCGATTTTGCCAACATCATATTCAACATTCTCTAACTCTGGTAAATGAGTTAAATCGCCTTGCTCAGCCTGCGCTAAATAGTTTTTTACTAAACCTTGTATTTCCGCTTGTACCCGATTTATAATGTCAGTATTAAATTTTACTGTAACCGTTTCTGCCGAGCCTGCAGGTAATTCTTCAATAATGTCATTCACATCTAAAACACTTGATGTACGAGAACTAATAGCTTCATTGACAACATAAGATGCAATTTTATCTGTTTGTACCTCCGCATATTGTAAGTAAGTCGGCATAAGACTTTCATTTAAAACATATAAAAATAACAGCATACATACAATAAAACTTACTAAAAGAATCGTAAGACGGTTTGAATTCTTAGATTTCCTACTATTTTTTCTTAATTTCATCCTTTTTCGAGGGAAATACAAAAAAATCTCCTCCTGTTCCATAACGTATGAACAGGAAGAGAAAATTATTCAAAAGCTGCAGGAACAAGGTAATCAGTTTCAACCTTTACAATAAAGACAGTTGGATAATCTGCCAAATTAATTTCATATGTAGCTGGTAATAGTTCATCATTTTCTTCAAAAATTCGGATCCAAGGCAATATCGGATCGAGGGAATCTTGTTTCGATACGATACCCCGACGTCCATCTGACAATTTTAAGATTGCGCCATTTGGGTAGTGTACGACGGCTTTCTTTAAAGCATTGACGATTTTCGGGTCATAAATTGTGCCAGAACCTGCTTCAACAATCGCTAATCCTTGTGATGGGAGCATTTTTTCACGATATACACGATTAGTCGTTACTGCATCGAAGACATCTGCAACACCGATAATTTTCGCAAAGGGATGAATTTCAAAATCTACTAATCCACGGGGATACCCACTTCCATCAATGCGCTCGTGATGCTGGAATGCACAGTGCGCCACTAGTAATGAAATAGTATGTAAATTTCGCAAGACATCAAAACCATAACGTGTATGCATTTTCATTGTTTCAAACTCCTCATGCGTTAACCGTCCTGGCTTCGTTATTATCTCCTTTGGCACCATAATTTTTCCGATATCATGCAATAAAGCACCAATACCAATAATACGTAAATCTTCTGCCGAATGCCCTAATTCTTTGGCAATTGCAATTGAATACAAGGTCACTTGAAACGAATGCTGATATAAATACTCATCAAACAAATATGCATCGGCCAGCACGGTTAAAATTTCGTTACTACCCGTCACTGCCAGCAACAATTCATCAACAATAGAGACAATCTCTTTCGATTTTTGGTCGAGCACATAAGATGCACTAGCCGTATTTAATCCATTCAAAGACTGGAAAGAGTTTTTTATGGTTGAGATGGCTCTATTTCGAACAATTTGTGGAACAGTATCTTCTACCTCAATCCCCTTCGAAATCTCATCGTCAATATATAAATAATGCGTATGTAATTGTTGAAGTCTGAGAATAATGCGTTCGTTAATGACTACTCCCTTTTTCAAAAGGGGGTGTCCCGCCTCATTCCAAATAGTTCTTCCTAACACCATTCCATCTTTTAATACATCGATTGAAATTAATCGCATGACCTCTTCCCCAATCTATTATTAAAGCTTGTTTTCTTGCATTCATTTAAATACTTTTCGTCCGTAATCCCTCATAATATTACGTAAAAAATCAGGCATGATATATTTTTTCTTCGCATATTTAAAACTCGGATAAAAATAACCAAACGTAAATAAATCTAGCGTTACTAACTTATAGGTGCGGGTGGCATCTGCTATTTCTCCATTTATGAGTAGTTGTCGATCGTCATTCATTGAAAAACCATACAATAACATCTTACCAAATATGACACCCCTGAAGCCTAGCCCTTTTAATTCTATGAAAGGCCATTCCTCATTTTTTGATTGCAGCAAAATTTCCTTTAATTCCATAACAGATAATTCAATAGTACATAAATTAATAGGATGTGGGAAAATCTTATGCAAATCAAGAGCAGTCACGGTTCCTTTAGGAAGTCCGTCCAAAAAAATGCCCGCATTAAACAATGCACAATCCGCATCGCTTTTTTCTAGAATTGCCTGCGCAAATAAATGTGAAAGCTGTGAGTAATGAAACCACTCTTTATTAAATGCTTGCGGTGTTGTAAAAACAGGTACATTTAGTAACCGTTCTCCCTCTTGCTCTAATGACGACAAAAACATATCCTCATTTTCGATAGCGGGTAAATCTCTATTCTGAATTAAATTGTCTGTTTTTCCAATAAGTGTGCATGTATCTTTATCATATTCTAAAATGAGGTGTCCTGTAAACTGTCCAAATTTGCCCCCACCTGTCAGTAATACACCATTTACCCTTTTTCCATTCGACAAGATATGATGCGTATGCGAGCCAAAAATGACATCAATCTCAGGACATTCTTCTGCTAGCAATTCATCTTCAGTAATTCCTAAATGTGACAAACAAACAACAATATGTGCTTCTTTACGAAGTTGATGCGCTAAACGAATCATCGCACTTCTTGGTTCATCAATATCCCAATCTAATTCTTTATAGAACGCCTCAAACATAGCAGTCGCTGCTATAACAGCTATTTTTGTACCATGCTCGGTTGTCAATATGACATATGGCTTCATCCAAGCCGGGTTATTCCCATTAGTCGCCTGTAAATTTGCAATAACCACATCAAAATTAGCTTCATCATATAAATGATAAAGCTCTTTGTGTGATAATGTTATACCTTCATTGTTCCCAAGTGTCACAACATCATATTGTGCTTCATTTAATAGGGCCACATTTCCTTTACCAATTGTTGCATCAGTATATATATTTGAACGATCTAAATGATCGCCAACATCAAATAAAAAACTTGTTTCACCTCGAGCTGCAAATTCTGCCCGTTTCTTTTTCACAAAGCTTTGCATACGTGGCCAATACATAAAATGACTATGCAAATCATTCGTGTGAAAAATATGAATTTTTTCTAGCATTTAAGCCACCTCTTCTTTCCAATCAATTATTCCTCGGAGTAATTGTACCTTCCGCTGACACTTCGCTTTCACGCACAAAACATTTGCTGCTGACGCTTCGCTTTCGCGCATAAAACATTTGCTGCTGACGCTTCGCTTTCGTGCACAAAACATTTGCTGCTGACGCTTCGCTTTCGCGCATAAAACATTTGCTGCTGACGCTTCGCTTTCGCGCATAAAACATTTGCTGAATTAAAATAAACCGTCCCATATTGAACGAATTCCCAGTAATAATAAAATAATTCTTAATGCAAATATAAGTGTATCTGACTTTATTTTTTTATTTAAAGCAGCACCTATTTTAGCGCCAATGTACGCTCCCGGAATGACTGGAATTGTATACACCCACGGTACATTCCCTAAATAAATATGGCTAGCTGAGTTTACTAACGATGATAAAAACACCATGAACATCGAAGTTGCAACTGCCACATGTGGAGGGAATAAAAATAGAATAATCATTGCTGGTACAAGCATTGAACCACCGCCAATGCCAAACAAGCCTGATGCAAAACCAATTGAAAACGTCAGTAAAATGGCAAACCAAATCGGGTATCCATAAACGTAATCTTTCCCTTCTACATCAGTAAATTCCCGTTTAACACCATTTTTCACAAACCATTTTACTGGTTTTAACTTGTCTCGTACAAGCAATATTATCGATAATATAATAAGCAAAATGCCGAAATATAGATTAAAGGATGGTAAATCTAACCCTTTATTGATCCACGCACCTAAAATAGTACCTGGTATACTACCTATAAAAAAGATAAAGCCACTTTTATAATCGACCGTTTTCGTTTTCATGTAACTTATTGTTGAAGCTAGTCCTGTAAAAATCATCATCACTACAGATAATCCTACGACCTTCTGTGGTGTCAAATCAGGAATCATACCTAAATTTAAACCGATAAACAAGGTAGCTGGCACTAAAATTGCACCGCCACCTAATCCAACAAGTGCGCCCACAATACCCGAACAAAGCGCAATAAATACTAAAAGAATAAATTCCATTATAATTCCCCTTCAAACATTTTTAATTGTTTCGGTGCTAAACCGTCATCCTTTATGGCTAAAATAGTTTGCAATTCCTTTGCATTTTTTGCCGCATGATGACCAGAATTATTATTGAACAATACAAAAAGCTCCTCGGTTTGCGATTGAAGCTTCATTATATTTTGCCCAATTTGTTGTAATTCTTCCCTATTGTAATCATATAAAAAGCGAACTTTGCGCCAATTTTCGGTATTCCCTGTATTACGCCAACCATGAATATTACGCCCATGCATACGAATCAAGGCTTTTTTTGCCGTAGCTACAGGATAAAATGGTACGGAACCAACACCTGCCTGTGGTTCATCACAAATCGTATGAATAAATTTATTGTCGCGTAGAAAATCTATTGTTTTCTCTCGCACATTTTCTGCGTACCACGTTTGGTTACGAAATTCTATCGCTACATCAAAATTCTTCAATTGCTGCCTTACATATATTAAATACTGCACATTTTTCGCCTGACAATCGAACCACGGAGGAAACTGTGCAAGCACCATTGCTAACTTACCGTGTCGCCTAAACTCATTGGCACTCTCGATAAACGTCTGAAACATATCATTTTTCGTCTCAAATGGAATATCACTGCGTAAATGCCCAGTCATCCCTTGATATGCCTTTAAGATAAAGCGGAAACTGTCCGGTGTACTTTCACACCATTTCCGTACATTACTGACCGATGGGATTGCATAAAATGATGTATCTACCTCCACAGCTAAAAAATGACCAGTATAATCAAATAATTTGTCCTTTGAAGCAGTCACTTCACTATACAGCGAAGGATGATCGCCCCAACTTGTTAATCCTACTCGAATCAAGTGACTTCCTCCTTTATGTAACATTATCATAGCATATACTCTCAAAATACGAATGCCCACTCCACAAAAAAATGCGACTAAAGCTAATGTAGCTCTAGTCGCATTTCTATCAACGAAAAATCAGCCGATAGAACCTTCCATTTCAAACTTAATCAGACGGTTCATTTCTACTGCATATTCCATTGGTAATTCTTTTGTAAATGGCTCGATGAAGCCCATTACGATCATTTCTGTCGCTTCTTCTTCAGAAATACCACGAGACATTAAGTAGAATAATTGTTCTTCTGATACTTTTGAAACTTTCGCTTCATGCTCTAAAGAAACATTATCATTTAACATTTCATTGTATGGGATTGTATCTGAAGTAGAATCGTTATCCATGATTAATGTATCACATTCAATGTTTGCACGTGCACCGCTTGCTTTAGGACCGAAGCGCACTTGACCCATATACGTTACTTTACCACCTTGTTTAGCAATCGATTTTGATACGATTGTTGAAGATGTATTTGGCGCTAAGTGGACCATTTTCGCACCAGCATGTTGATGTTGTCCTTTACCTGCTAAAGCGATCGATAACGTCATACCACGAGCGCCTTCACCTTTAAGGATACATGCTGGGTATTTCATTGTTAACTTAGAACCGATGTTACCATCAATCCATTCCATCGTACCGTTTTCTTCAACAACTGTACGTTTTGTTACTAAGTTGTAAACATTGTTCGCCCAGTTTTGAATCGTTGTATAACGGCAGTATGCATCTTTACGTACAATAATTTCTACTACTGCTGAGTGTAAAGAGTTTGTTGTGTAAACAGGTGCTGTACAACCTTCAACATAGTGTACAGAAGCGCCTTCGTCTACAATAATTAGCGTACGTTCGAATTGACCCATGTTTTCAGAGTTAATACGGAAGTATGCTTGCAGTGGAGTTTCCACTTTTACGCCTGGTGGTACGTAGATGAATGAACCACCTGACCATACTGCTGAGTTCAATGCTGAGAACTTGTTGTCAGAGTAAGGAATAACTGTACCCCAATACTTTTTGAAAATATCTTCATTTTCACGAAGAGCTGAATCTGTATCTTTGAACACGATACCAAGATCTTCAAGCTCTTGTTTCATGTTGTGGTAAACTACTTCAGATTCATACTGAGCAGATACACCTGCAAGATATTTTTGTTCTGCCTCAGGAATACCTAATTTATCGAAAGTAGCTTTGATTTCTTCAGGTACTTCATCCCAAGATTTTTGTGTTGCTTCAGACGGTTTTACGTAATACGTAATTTCATCGAAGTCTAAAGAGCCAAGATCGCCACCCCATTGTGGCATTGGTTTTGCATAGAAAGTTTCAAGAGATTTTAAGCGATACTCAAGCATCCACTCAGGCTCTTGTTTCATATTTGAAATTTCACGGACGATTTCTTCAGTTAAACCACGTTTTGAACGGAAAATCGATACGTCCTTGTCATGGAATCCGTATTTGTAATCGCCAATATCAGGCATTTTTTTAGCCATTATTTCTCCTCCGTTCATAAATTACTATTCTTCTTTTACGCCTTTTTCCATTGCTTTCCAAGCCAATGTTGCACACTTGATACGTGCTGGGAATTTTGCGACGCCTTGTAGCGCCTCAACATCCTCAAGGTCGTATTTTTCGCTATATTCTTCACCCATCATCATCTTAGAGAAGATTTCTGAAAGCTCTAGTGCTTCTTCGATTTTCTTCCCTTTGACGATTTGTGTCATCATCGATGCAGAAGACATAGAAATTGAACAGCCTTCGCCGTCAAATTTCGCATCTTCTACAATCCCATCAGTCACTTTTAGCGTTAAGTGAATGCGGTCACCACAAGTTGGGTTGTTCATATCAATCGTTACAGCATCATTTTCTAAAGATCCTTTGTTACGAGGATTCTTATAATGATCCATGATAACTGAACGGTAAAGTTGATCTAAGTTATTAAAAGACATCGTTAAAATACTCCTTCGCAGAACGCAGCCCTTGCACTAAGCGGTCAATATCTTCTTCCGTGTTATACATATAGAAGCTTGCACGCGCTGTCGCTACTTGTTGAAGACATTTCATTAGTGGTTGTGCGCAATGGTGTCCAGCACGAACAGCAATGCCGCCCATGTCTAGAACTGTTGCTACATCATGTGGATGCACATCATCTAGATTAAATGTCACAAGTCCACAACGCTTCATTGGATCACGTGGGCCAAAAATTTTAAGTCCGTTAATTGTTTCAAGCTGATCCATCGCATAGCCAGCAAGTGCATGCTCATGCTTTGCAATGTTCTCAAGCCCTACCTCATTTAAGAAATCAATAGCAGCACCCAAACCAACTGCACCTGCAATGATTGGTGTACCACCTTCGAATTTCCACGGTAATTCTTTCCACGTCGAATCATAAAGACCAACAAAGTCGATCATTTCGCCACCAAATTCAATTGGCTCCATCTTTTCAAGGTGTTCTTTTTTACCATATAGTACACCTATTCCAGTTGGACCGCACATTTTATGTCCTGAGAAGCCCAAGAAGTCACAGTCTAAATCTTGTACGTCAACAACTGAATGCGGTACACCTTGTGCGCCGTCCACTACCATCACTGCACCATTTTCATGCGCAATTTTAGCAATTTCCTTCACAGGGTTAATCGTACCAAGAACGTTTGAAACCATTGTAATAGAAACGATTTTTGTATTTGGCGTAATAGTAGCACGTACTTTTTCAAGATCTAACGTACCATCAGCCTCTAAATCGATATATTTTAAAGTAGCTTTCTTCTCTTTCGCTAGTTGTTGCCAAGGAATAATGTTTGAGTGGTGCTCCATATGTGTAATAACAATTTCGTCACCTTCTGAAACATTCGCGCGGCCATAGCTAGCTGCAACCATATTTAAAGCGGTTGTCGTACCACGCGTAAAAATAATCTCTTCAGTTGACTTTGCATTGATGAATTTACGAACTTTTTCACGCGCGCCTTCGTATTTGTCAGTTGCACGATTCCCTAGTGTATGCACACCACGGTGAACGTTAGAATTATCAAATTCATAATAATGCTTCATCGCTTCAATAACTTGAGTTGGCTTTTGTGAAGTAGCTGCGCTATCAAGGTAAACAAGCGGGTTGCCGTTTACTTCCTGATTTAAAATTGGGAAGTAGCTTTTAATGTCTTTATTCATCATTAGCGAACTTTCCTTTCAATGACCTCCGTCAGTTGCTTTTTAACGCCCTCGATTGGTAATTGCGTAACAACTGGCGCAAGGAATCCATGGATAACAAGGCGCTCTGCTTCTGTTTTCGAGATACCACGACTCATTAAATAGTAAAGTTGTAGTGGATCTACGCGTCCAACAGATGCTGCGTGTCCTGCTGTTACATCATCTTCGTCGATTAGTAAAATTGGGTTAGCATCACCACGCGCTTTTTCAGAAAGCATTAATACGCGTGATTCTTGTTGTGCATCAGCCTTCGTCGCACCATGCTCGATTTTACCAATACCATTAAAGATTGTTTGTGCGGCTTCTTTCATAACACCATGTTTTAAAATATGGCCGTTAGTGTTTTTACCCCAGTGACGAACTTCTGTCGTGAAGTTTTGCTTTTGCGTACCGCGTCCAACAACAACTGATTTCGTATCAGCTTGTGAGCCATCGCCGATTAGGTGTGAAATGTTTTCAGAAATTGTGTCTGAATCATTCATTAAGCCTAGTGCCCAGTCAATTTTTGCGTCACGTGCTAAACGTGCACGACGGTTTACATAAGTAGTATAACCTTTTGCTAGTACATCAACAGCGCCATAAGTAACTTGTGCGTTGTCTTTAGCAATTACTTCAGCAATGATGTTTGCTTGTCCTTTTGCTTCTTCAACTGTAGACACATAAGTTTCAACATAAGTAACTGCTGAGTTTGCTTCTGCAACTAATAAAACGTGGTTGAAGAGTGAAGCGTCAGCATCGTCGTTTAAGAAAACAACTTGAAGAGGTTCTTCTACGATTACGTTTTTAGGTACATAGACAAACACACCACCATTAACTAATGCTGCATGTAGAGCTGTTAATTTATGCTCATCCACTTTAACTGCTTCAGTCATGAAATACTTTTCAACTAGCTCACTATGTTCGCGAACAGCTGTTAAAATATCTGTGAACACAACACCTTTGTCAGTAAGTTCTTGAGAAACTTTAATGAAAGCTGGAGTATTATTACGTTGAATATATAAGTTTTCTTGTGCTTCAAGGTCTATTAATCCTTTTGCTGCTTCTGGTAGTGCATCAAGTGAAGTGAATGCTTCACTTACTACTGTATGCTCCGGGAAGTTCATGAAATCCCATTTTGTAATGTTTGTTTTATCTGGTTTTGGCATATCTAAACCAGCTGCTTTGTCTAGTGCTGCCTCACGAAGTGCTGTAAACCAAGTTGGTTCGCCATTTGCGGTCGAGAACGAGCGCACGTCCTGTGCAGTTGCAGGCAAGTTAATTTCCACTGTCATGCTAGTTCGTCCTCCTTCTTATGCTTCTTGTTCTTCTGTTTCGTCTTCAATACCTAATTCTTTTTTAATCCAGTCGTAACCTTCTGCTTCTAAACGGTGAGCTAACTCTTCGCCACCAGATTTAACAACGCGACCTTGCATCATTACGTGAACATGGTCAGGTGTAATGTAGTTTAGTAGACGTTGATAGTGAGTGATCATTAAGCAACCGAAGCCTTCGCCACGCATTGCATTGATACCTTTAGATACAACTTTAAGCGCATCGATATCAAGACCAGAGTCAATTTCATCAAGAATAGCAATCTTAGGCTTAATCATCATTAATTGAAGAATCTCATTACGTTTTTTCTCTCCGCCTGAGAAACCTTCATTTAAGTAACGTTGAGCCATATCTTCGTCCATTTCAAGGAATTCCATGTTTTTATCTAGTTCACGGATGAATTTCATAAGTGAAATTTCATCGCCTTCTTCACGACGAGAATTGATAGCAGAACGTAAGAAATCGGCGTTTGTTACACCAGCGATTTCTGATGGGTATTGCATTGCAAGGAAAAGACCCGCTTGTGCACGTTCGTCTACTTCCATTTCTAGTACATTTTCACCGTCAAGTTCTACTGAACCTGAAGTTACTTCATATTTAGGATGACCCATAATAGCAGAAGCTAGTGTAGATTTACCTGTACCGTTTGGACCCATTATTGCATGGATTTCATTTGTATTAATTGTAAGGTTTACGCCTTTTAAAATCTCTTTACCGTCGATTTCAACGTGAAGATCATTAATTACTAAAGTTGACATGAGAATACCTCCATAGTGTGTTCATTGAATGGGAAACCATTCCTAAATTATTATCATTCTAATCTTAACTGAAAATACTTCTCTATGCAAACCATTTTAACTACTTTCGTTTATCTCTACATAAATCTTGAAAAGCAAAGACTTTCAAAGCATTTTCAGACTTTTGCTAGTGAATGCTGATATTGAGAATCAACACACTCCATTTTCAATCAAAACCTCTTAATTGAGAATTGATTTCATCTAGCAACATAGTGAAAACCTCGCACAAAACGCCAATTGTAGCCGTTTTGTGACAGTTATACACAAATAACAATACACATACTATACCCTTTCTCATTAAAATGGAAACAAAGAGATTAATATTTGAGGTACTTTGTTAAATGATAAAATTTTTACAGTAATCGTATTTATAATCATATTTTTTCATAAATACTATATAATTGAGATATGATTTATCTTATTTTTCGATCAATAGGGGTGAGGATTCAGTGGAATTACGTCAATTACGCTATTTTGTTGAGGTTGCAGAGCGAGAGCATATATCAGAAGCAGCAGAGCATTTACATGTTGCACAATCTGCTATTAGCCGCCAAATAGCAAATTTAGAGGATGAATTAGGTACACCACTTTTTGAACGGATTGGACGCAATGTGAAATTAACGCCAATCGGCAAAATTTTTCTTGAACATACGATTACAGCATTAAAGGCAATCGATTTTGCAGCAAAGCAAGTTGAAGAATATTTAGATCCAGCAAAGGGAACGATTAAAATTGGCTTCCCTACTAGTCTGGCAAGCTATGTTCTACCAACAGTTATTTCAGCTTTTAAAAAAGATTATCCAGACTTGCAATTCCAACTACGACAGGGTTCTTATAAATTTTTAATCGACGCTGTGAAAAACCGGGAATTGAACTTAGCATTTTTAGGTCCACTTCCACCAAAAGACGAGACGATTCAGCCGACTGTCTTATTTACTGAAAACATTGCTGCATTACTACCTGCAAATCATCCTTTAGCAAAAGAAGAAAGTATCATGCTTGCTGATTTACGCAACGATCAGTTCGTATTATTTCCAGATGGATTCATTTTACATAAAGTCGCAATGGATGCTTGCCGTGCTGCAGGCTTCTTGCCCAATGTTATCTCAGAGGGTGAAGATTTAGATGCTCTAAAAGGACTTGTCGCTGCTGGTATTGGCGTCAGTTTATTACCCGAAAGTACACTTTACGATTCAGCCGCTCGTTTTACCATAAAAGTACCAATTAAATCACCGACGATTCCAAGAACAGTTGGTATTATTTCTCCAATTAACCGTGAGATTGCCCCATCAGAGAAAATTTTCTTAGACTTCGTGAAGGATTTTTTCTCACGCATTTCGCAATTCCAATAATAATAGCTATTTTCAGCAATTTTATTCACTTTGCCGTACATACAAAAATGCCCAATGGATTACAAGCTATCCATTGGGCATTTCTTGTTATTTTTCTTTATTGTCGAAACGGTCGACGATCATTGTTAACGCACCATCACCAGTAACATTTGTTGCTGTACCAAAGCTATCTTGTGCTAAGTATAAAGCAATCATCAATGCTACCATTGTTTCATCAAAGCCAAGCATTGATTGAAGTAAACCTAGTGCTGCCACTACTGCACCACCAGGAACACCTGGAGCTGCTATCATTGTGACACCTAACATAAAGATAAAACCTGCATAACTTGTAAAGCTAATGTCCATACCATTCATCATCATTACGCCAAGTGAGCATGTTACAAGTGTAATCGTGCTCCCTGATAAATGAATTGTCGCAAAAAGTGGCACTGTGAAACTCGATACTTTTTCTGATGCACCAGCTTGTTGTGCCTGACGAAGCGTAATTGGTATTGCCGCTGCTGACGATTGTGTCCCAAGAGCTGTAAAGTATGCCGGTAGCATGGCTTTAATCAACGTAAATGGATTTTTCTTATTTAACGCACCCGCTGTTGTAAATTGAATAATTAGCATTACCCAGTGCATAACGATGATTAACAAGAATACAACTGCAAACACAGATAAGATTTTCGCTACTTGACCACCGAATGTCATGTTCAAGAAAATACCGAAAATGTGGAAAGGTAGTAATGGAATAATAACAAATGAAATTACCTTTGAAATAATTGAATTAAACTCCTCAAAGCCACGTTTCATTACGTCACTGTTAATAGCAGCCATCCCAATCCCTACTATAAATGCGAAGATTAATGCCGCCATTACGTCCATTAGCGGAATCATTTCTACTTTAAAGAATGCTTGGGCTAAAAATTCCTCTGGGTTTGCCATACTTTCCGCACCCTCATTAGAAATGAAGTTCGGCAACACATTACGTGCTACAAAGAATGCGAGAAAACCTGCTACTAATGTTGAAAAATATGCAAAGAAAGTAGCTAGACCTAATAATTTACCAGAGCCCTTACCAAGTTGCGCAATCCCTGGTGCGATAAATGCAATTATGATTAATGGTACTACAAAGTTTAAGAAGTTACCGAATAAGCCGTTAAATGTTGCAAATACACGTACAAATGGCTCTGGCATTAAGTTACCGAGCACTACTGCTAGCAAAATAGCTACAATAATTCTTGCTAGTAAACCAAATTTAAGTTTCATCTATATGTCCTCCCCATAAAAACAAATGTCTTTTTCAAATACACTAACAGTAATTTATCATAAAAAACTGAGTTAATACAGGGTTTCTAAAATAGTCGGAATCATTTAATTATTATTAATTTTCAAACAAAAAACTCCCCCTATACGTGTGTATAGGAGAAGCTCATTTTTTTCTTTTATATTATTTAACCGGTACGACTGCGCCTTTCCATTCTTCAAGAATGAAGTTTTGGATTTCTTCAGAAGTTAATACTTCTAATAATTTTTTAATTTCTGGTTTTGTTTCGTCACCAGCACGAACAGCGATGATGTTTACATATGGAGACTCTTTATCTTCTAAAGTAATTGAATCTTCCATTGGGTTTAAGCCATTATCGATAGCGAAGTTAGAGTTGATTAGTAAAGCATCGCCTTCTCCGTTTTCGAACATTTGTACAAGCATTTCAGGTGCGATATCTGCATCAAATTTTAACTTTTTAGGATTTTCAACGATATTTGCTTCAGTTGCAGCTGTTTTGTCAATTCCATCTTTTAATTTGATTAATCCTTTTGCTTCAAGCAATGCGAACATACGGCCATGGTCTGAAACTGAGTTTGATAAAATAATTGTAGCGCCTTCTGGCAACTCTTCAAGTGATTTATATTTTTTTGAATATATGCCGATTGGCTCGATGTGTACACCACCAGCGTTTACAAAATCATAACCGTTGTCCTCAATTTGTTGATCCAAGTAAGGGATATGTTGGAAATAGTTTGCGTTTAGCTCACCAGAATCTAAGTCTTGGTTTGGTAGTACATAGTCTGTATATGGTTCAATTTCTAAATCTACGCCTTGTTCAGCTAAGATTGGTTTAGCTTTTTCTAGGATGACCGCATGTGGTGTATTCGAAGCACCTACTTTTATTGTTACGTTCTCTTCATTTCCTGAAGCATTTGAGCCTGCATCTTCTTTTTTATCTGTACCACATGCGGCTAAGGCTAATACAAGTACTGATAAAAATAAACCTGATAAAAACTTTTTCATTTGTCTACACTCCCTTTGATCTTGTCCAAAATATGTTAGCGGTAATTTACCGGAATAACCTTATATCACTTGTTTAGCGTTTATCTGATTTCGTTGTAATTGTATCGCCAATCCATTGGATGATGAATACAACAACTAAGATAAAGATGGTAGCCATTAGTGTTACATCTTGGCGATTTCTTTGGAATCCATCTAAGAAAGCTAAGTTCCCTAATCCACCAGCACCAATAATACCAGCCATCGCAGTGTAACCAACTAAAGCTACAGCTGTTACGGTAATCCCTGATATAAGAGCTGGTAATGATTCTGGAATTAATACTTTCCATATAATTGTGGACGTTTTTGCGCCCATTGAACGCGCCGCTTCAATTACACCCTTATCGATTTCACGTAATGCGATTAACACCATACGTGCATAAAACGGTGCTGCACCAATGATAAGTGCAGGTAAAGCTGCGTTTGCCCCACGAATTGTTCCTAGTAAAAACTTTGTAAATGGAATTAACAAAATGATTAATACGATAAACGGAATCGAACGGAATATGTTAACGATTGATCCTGTTAAGAAATTGACCACCTTATTAGCCCATAATTGATGAGGGCTTGTCAGGAATAATACGATACCAATGGCTAATCCAAGAACAAAAGTAACGACCGTAGAAATTGTCGTCATATATAATGTTTCATATGTGGCTTCCCACATTTTTGTCCAATCAACGTTCGGAAAGAGACTAGTTAACATTTGCAATCACCTCCGTTTGAACTTCAACTGTATTTAAATATTTTAAGGCCTCTGACACATTTGGTGCAGAACCGTCAACTTGTACAATAAGCGTACCGTATGGGCCATTTTTCGTTTGTGAAATATTCCCGTGTACAATGCTTACTTCTACTTCAAATTTCTTCACTAATTGTGAAATGACAGGTTGCTCTGTTTTTTCACCAACAAACATAAGCTTCACAAGCTGTCCTGTTGGGTAATGAGCCTTTAATTGAGCAATTGTTTCTTGTGTTTCTTTCGTATCCGTAATTTGCGATACAAACTTTTTCGTAATATCTGCTTGTGGTGCTTGGAATACTTGTAGCACTTCGCCACTCTCAACGACTTCCCCAGCTTCCATTACTGCAACACGATGACAAATTTTACGAATGACGTGCATTTCATGTGTGATCAGTACAATCGTTAAGCCAAGTCGTTCATTAATGTCGACTAATAAATCTAAAATCGCATCTGTTGTTTCGGGATCGAGTGCAGATGTTGCTTCGTCACATAGAAGGACTTCCGGATTGTTTGCAAGCGCTCTGGCAATACCCACACGCTGCTTTTGACCACCTGATAGCTGTGAAGGATACGCCTTGTCTCTTCCTTCTAATCCAACTAATGCAATAAGTTCTTTCACACGCGTGTCACGCTGTGCTTTTGGTACACCTGCGATTTCAAGTGGGAAAGCGATATTTTCTGCTACTGTTCTTGACCAAAGTAGATTAAAATGTTGGAAAATCATACTTACTTTTTGTCTAGCATCACGAAGCTTTTGCCCTTTGATTGCTGAAAATTCTTGGTTATTCACCGTCACCGTACCCGATGTCGGTTTTTCTAAACCGTTTAATAAACGAATCATCGTACTTTTACCAGCACCACTGTAGCCGATAATGCCAAAAATTTCACCTTTGTTAATAGAAAGGTTTACATCTTTGACTGCTGTTAATTCGCCATTCGCGGTTTTGTACTTCTTCGTTATATTTTGAAGCTGTATCATAGCGAAAACTCCTTTTCTTCATAATCAATTACGCATTGGCGTAATCGCGTCCAGATTTTGAATTGTGCTTAGGCCTGCGTGATGCAGGTCAGTTAGCTGTTGTCGCATGGATGCGACGCTTTTAGGCTAACCTCCTCTTTCTCCTCTCAAAATCTGCTTCTGACGCTCCGCTTTCGCGCACAAAACATCTGTGACATCCGCCGGAGGTTCGATATTCATTCATCGCGCCACTTGTCGAAGTGGTTGTTTCCGTAACTTATCGTTACAATGTTGATATAGGAACACATTTGTTGAATGCATATAAAAAGCCCCCTCCACTCACAAACAAGTAGAAGGGGCCACGTATCATATACGTTGAACCGTTCTCTCATCTGTCAAAGAAAATAGAAATTTCTTTGGGTGATTTGGCACCTTTTCACATTCGTGATGGTTGCCGGGCGTCATAGGGCACTTCCCTCAGCCACTCTTCATAAGAGTTCGATATTTATTGTTTTATCAATTTCGCCTTGGCGTAATTGCGTCCAGATTTTGAATTGTGCCTGCACAATTCACTCCTTTTAAAATCTGTGACATCCGCCGGAGGCTTTAATTTTATTCAACCAACATAAATATGTCATGTAAAAAATACAACACATATTATCTACAACAAAAAATGAAATAAGGAATAATGCTGAATAAAATTAATATAGTTGTTACTTTAACACGCTAACAAAGTTCAGTCAATTGATTTCTTTAATAATTCGTACAAAAATGGTACGGATTGAAAAGCATATACTTTTTCTGTCACTTTACCGCTATCACAAACAAGTAAACAAGGCACACTTTCAATGTGGTAATCATATGCTAACTGCTCCATATAATTGAGATTCGCCTTACCCAACAGTAAATCTGGGAGAAGCTGCTCAACAACGTCCATCATTTTTGAAGCTACTGCACATGTTCCACACAACGGCGTGTATAAATATAACGCGGTTTTGACACCCGACTGTACAGATGCTTCCCACTGTTCTCTTGACCAATCATCCATTTTCTCACGCAACCTTACAAAATGTATTCTTTATGAATAGAGAAATGCGCACGTAATAAAATCGCCGCTAGCACCCTTCTTGGCGTTGTCTCTACTTCTTTATATGTCGGCATTGTCCGTAAATGTTCTGCCTCTGGGTAATGTCTGTCCATCAACGCACGTAATTTTTCTCCTGATGCATCCGCATCAAAAAACGTGAACAGCTCGTATTGCTCATATGGATCCAGTAATTCCTCTAATTGATGAATACCAATTGTGCCATTTGTACAAAGAATCGTGACTTCTTCATTTAATATTGGCGCGATACGAAGCTTATCAGATCGCCCCTCAACAATCAAACATTTCCCTTCAAACACAGTGGCCACCCCCATTTACACTACTTACCTAACTTCTCCTTAATATAAGAAAAAACGCCGGAGTAAATACACCGACGCTTTTTATTCAAACTTAAAATTATTCTTCGATCATTTCAGTGTATTGTTCTGCTGTCATTAGGTTATCAAGTTCTGAAGCGTCAGAAAGTTCAACAACAATCATCCATGCTTTATCGTATGGTGATTCATTTACGAATTCTGGGCTGTCTTCTAAGTCAGCATTTACTTCTACAACTTTACCTGAAACTGGTGCGTATAATTCTGAAACAGTTTTAACTGATTCTACGCTACCGAATGGATCGTCCGTTTTAATTTCGTCGCCAACTTGTGGAAGTTCAACGAAAACGATATCTCCAAGTTCAGATTGTGCGAAGTGTGAAATACCAATACGTACTTTTCCGTCCTCTAATTTTACCCATTCGTGTTCTTCAGAATAACGTAAGTCTTTAGGTGTGCTCATGAAAAATCCCTCCAAAAATATGTAATTCAATCACTTTCAGTGTGCCATAATTTATCAGTAAAAACAAGATTGAAAGCTGTTATTTCCAAGTCTCGCCAAATTCTGATTCTTTAAATCCTAATGTCACTTTTTCACCGTTTGTCACAATTGGGCGTTTAATGAGCATGCCATCTGACGCAAGTAATTCTAGCTGCTCATCTTCAGTCATTTCGGCAAGTTTATCCTTTAAACCTAACTCACGATATTTAATACCAGATGTATTGAAAAATTTCTTCAACGGTAACCCGCTTACTTTCCAATAACTTTCTAATTGTTCCTTCGTTGGTGTTTGCTCTACGATGTGAACATCTTCAAAAGCTATACCATTGTCATTAAGCCATTTTTGTGCTTTTTTACATGTTGTACATTTTGGATAGTTAATGAATTGAATAGTCATGGGTAACGCCTCTTTCATCATTTTTCTGTAGTATACCATCTGAACGGTCACAGATAAAATAAAACTCTATTATAAGAGCTATCCGTCAATTCAGGGATTCTATTCGTCCGTTTTATCATTCTATCCGTCTAAGCAAAAAAAGCCCAGCTACCATTACAGTAGCCAGGCTAACATTATTAAACTACGAATTTTTCAGCGTCGATTAGCTTCACTGAAGCCTCACGTTTTTTCGCGATTAAGTTATAAGGATTGTTGCGTGTTAGTTTACGTAATGCAGAAAGCGTCATACGCGCTGCATCACCCTCTACTGCAGCAATAATTGTATCTTTTGCTTCTTTTTCGATTTCCGCAAATGCTTCTTGGCAGAAGATTTGTGTGTAAAGGAGTTTTTGGTTTGCCTTTTCAACGCCATCACGAGCAATTGCTTTTTCAGTACGTAACACTGCAGACTCCATTGCGAATAATTGATTCGCGATGTTCGCAATATTTACAAGTACTTCTTGCTCTTGGTCAAGTTTCGCACCATAACGTTGTGCTGCCATACCCGCTGCAAGTACTGCAATTTTCTTCGCATTTTTCACCAGATATTTTTCTTGAGCTAAAGCTTCTGTTCCTACTTCTTCAGGCATTAGCATTAATAACTCTGTTTGTAAGTTTTGTGCTACTTGAAGTAGTGGAAGCTCACCTTTTAATGCTTTTTTCATGAATGTGCCCGGCACGATCATGCGGTTAATTTCGTTTGTTCCTTCAAAGATACGGTTAATACGAGAATCGCGGTAAATGCGCTCTACTTCGTATTCAGCCATAAAGCCGTAACCACCATGTAATTGCACCGCTTCGTCAGCAATATAATCCAATGTTTCAGAACCGAATACTTTTGCGATTGAACATTCAATGGCATACTCAGCAACTGCACCTGCAATCACTTTACCTTGCTTTTGCTCTTCTGGACTAAGTTGGCTTAAACGGTCTTCGAATAAACCTACTGTACGATAGTTTAATGACTCAGACGCATATAATAGAGACGCCATCGTCGATAATTTTTCTTTCGTTAAGTTGAAGTCAGAAAGCTTCGTTTTGAATTGTTGGCGTTGGTTTGTATATTGAATAGCAAGCTCTAATGCACGTTTAGAACCACCAATTGTGCCCACACCTAATTTATAACGACCAATGTTTAGAATGTTAAAGGCAATTACGTGACCACGGCCCACTTCACCTAATAAATTTTCAACAGGCACTTCTGCATCTTCAAGTACTAATGTACGTGTTGATGAAGATTTAATCCCCATCTTCTTCTCTTCAGGACCTACTGAAACGCCGTTATACGCACGTTCAACGATAAATGCAGTGAATTTGTCGCCATCAATCTTTGCATATACAACAAATACATCAGCAAAACCCGCGTTTGTAATCCATTGCTTTTCACCATTTAAAATGTAATGTGTTCCTTCTGCATTTAAATTCGCAGTCGTTTTAGCACCTAATGCGTCAGATCCTGAACCTGGCTCCGTTAATGCATACGCTGCAATTAACTCACCTGAAGCTAGTTTCGGTAAATATTGTTTCTTTTGATCTTCATTACCGAAAAGTACAATTGGTAATGAACCAATACCAACGTGTGCACCATGTGTAATCGAGAAACCACCAGCTACTGACATTTTCTCTGCGATTAATGCAGAAGAAACTTTATCTAAACCAAGACCTTCGTATTCTTCAGGTACATCTGCGCCTAGTAAACCTAGCTCGCCAGCACTCTTTAATAAACGTACTGAATGCTCGAATTCATGATGCTCAAGATTTTCTACCACTGGTAGTACTTCATTTGCAACATACTCTTCAGTCGTTTTTGCAATCATTTTATGTTCATCTGTGAAATCTTCCGGCGTAAATACTCGATCTAACTCCACATCTTCAATAATAAATCCGCCGCCTTTAATGAAATCCGTTGTTTTTTCTGTCATGTTAAATTCCTCCCTAAGTATCTATTATTTAAAATGCTCGATACAATCCCCATATATAGAAAGCTATGAGTACATCGTTCGGAGGCAACCGAAAACGATGCACCCAGTTGCTTATCTAGCAAACTCATAAAATCTCAAATACTCCAGCAGCACCCATACCGCCACCGATACACATTGTCACAACACCGTACTTTTTCCCTTGACGTTTTAGTTCATGGATAAGTTTAAGTGTTAAAATGGCACCAGTTGCACCAAGCGGATGTCCGAGTGCAATTGCACCACCATTGACATTCACCTTTTCTTGGTCGATGCCTAAATGGCGAACGACTTGTAGTGATTGTGAGGCGAATGCTTCGTTAATTTCCCAAAGATCTATATCTTCTATTGCCAAACCTGCAATTTCTAACGCTTTTGGTACAGCCACAATTGGACCAATCCCCATGATTTCAGGTGGAACGCCTCCCACTGCGAAGCCTAAAAACTTCGCCATCGGTTTCATGCCTTGTTTTTCAGCTTCCTCACGGTCCATTACAAGTACTGCTGCTGCACCATCAGAAGTTTGAGAAGCATTACCAGCAGTAACACTCCCTTTAATATTGAAAGCAGGACGAAGCTTAGCTAAACCTTCAACCGATGTACCTGGACGAACACCCTCATCCATCTCAAATGTAAATTTCTTTACTTGTGGTTTATTATTCGCATCTACATAGTGCTGTTCCACTTCGATTGGTACGATTTCATCTTTGAACTTGCCTTCTTTTATTGCTTTTTCAGCTAGTTCATGTGATCGTACTGCAAATGCATCTTGGTCTTCACGGCTAACATTGTACTGACGTGCAACTTCTTCAGCTGTGTGGCCCATTCCCATATAGTATTGTGGTGCATTTTCAGCTAGTTCAGGATTTAATCGGATTGTATTTCCTGTCATCGGAATCATACTCATTGATTCGACGCCTCCTGCAATGATCGCTTTTGAGTGGCCTAGCATAACTCGTTCAGCCGCATAGGCGATTGCTTGTAAGCCTGATGAACAGAATCGATTAATCGTAATTGCTGGCGTAGTATCCGGTAAGCCTGCTAATGCTCCGATATTACGTGCAACATTCATCCCCTGCTCTGCTTCTGGCATTGCACACCCTAAAATCAAATCATCTACCTGCCCTGTATATCCCGCTCTATTTAATGCCTCTTTGACAACGACTGCCCCGAAATCATCAGGTCTTACTGTTGCTAAAGAACCTTTTTTCGACTTACCTATCGGCGTTCGTGCTCCTGCTACAATAACGGCTTCACGCATCGTTTAAATCCCCCTTTGTTTACATGTACAAATAGTATCGAATGGTTTCTCTATTAGTTACGAAGTGGTTTCCCCTTAAGAAGCATGTGCTGCATTCTTTGTTGTGACAACGGATCTGCCACTAAGCTTAAAAATGCTTCACGCTCTAAGTTCAATAAATATTGTTCATCAACTAATGTGCCATATGGAACTTTACCACCCGCAATTACATACGCTAATTTTTTTGCAATTTTTAAATCATGCTCGCTAATAAAGCCTGATTGCAGCATACCTTGTGCACCGATAACTAACGTTCCGTAACCTGAAGCACCCGTTACTGGAATTTTCGTTGGAACAGGTGGTAAGTAGCCTCCTTCATATAGCGCTAAAGCTGCTTGTTTCGCATCATAAATTTGATGATCAGGATTTACTGAAATGCCATCCGCAAAGTTCAGGAAGTTATTATCACGCGCTTCTTCACCTGATGTTGAAACTTTCGCTGTGGCAATTGTTTCAAACACTTTATTTGCAATCGTTTGGTAGTCTACTTCTACGCCCTTAGGTAACCCTTTAAGGAATTTTTCGTAAAGTGCTTTGTTACCGCCACCGCCAGGAATTAGTCCGACTCCAACTTCTACCAATCCCATATATGTTTCCATCGTTGCTTGAATATGCGCTGTTGGTAAGCAAACTTCTGCTCCACCACCAAGTGTCATACCAAACGGCGCTGCAACTACTGGCTTACGAGAATACTTAATTTTTTGCATAGCATCTTGGAAAGCTTTAATCGTGAAATCTAGTTCGAAAATATTATCATCCTGTGCTTCCACTAAAATCATGCCTAAGTTTGCACCTACGCAGAAGTTCTTTCCTTGGTTCCCAATGACTAAGCCTTTGTAGTTTGCTTCTACTTCGTCAACAGCAAAGTTAATCATTTGTATAATGTCTAAGCCAATTGCATTTGATTGGGAGTGGAATTCTAGTAAAGCGATGCCGTCACCTAAATCTATTAAGCTAGCACCTGTATTTGACTTAATCACGCCATGTTTTTTCTTATAACGTTTTAAGTTGATTTCTTTTTCATTCAGTGGCACTTTTACGTACTCTGCTCCATTGTAGAAAGCTAAATCGCCATCAATTTCAGAATAGAAAGTGTCAAAGCCTTTTGCTAACATTTCTTTGACAAATGCAGGTACTTCAAGACCTTCTGCTTCCATTTTTGCTACGGACTCTTTTACACCAAGTGCATCCCATGTTTCAAATGGTCCTTGTTGCCAACCGAAGCCCCATTTCATCGCATTATCGATTGCCACGATATCATCTGCAATTTCTCCATGAAGTTGTGCCGAGTAAATTAAAGTTGGCGCGAAGATATTCCAAAGTAATTCACCAGTGCGGTCTTTTGCATACGTTAAAGCTTTCACTTTATTTGCTAGACCACGAGCTTGCTTCGCCATTTCAATAGAAGGCGTTTTCAATTTCTTCGTTGGACTATACTCTAATGTGCTCGGATCGATTTCTAAAATGTCTTTTCCTTGTTTGACAAAGAAACCTTGCCCCGATTTCGCTCCCAACCAGCCTTTTTCCACCATCTTTTGTAGAAATTCTGGCACTACGAATACTTGCTGCTCTGCGCCTGTTGTTTGGTCATAGACGTTTTTCGCTACATGAATAAACGTATCTAACCCTACAACATCTAATGTACGGAATGTTGCTGATTTCGGACGCCCAATGATTGGACCCGTTACTGAGTCAACTTCCCCAACTGAGTAGCCGCCTTTCATCATTTCCTGCAAAGTGATTAGTAAACCATATGTGCCAATGCGGTTTGCAATGAAGTTAGGTGTATCTTTCGCTAGTACGACACCTTTTCCTAAAACATCTTCCCCAAATGTTTTCATGAAACTTACAACTTCTGGTGCAGTTGTTTTTGCTGGAATCACTTCTAATAATTTTAAGTAACGTGGCGGGTTGAAGAAGTGTGTCCCTAAAAAATGCTTCTGGAAATCTTCTGAACGCCCTTCTGCCATTGCGTCAATACTAATGCCTGATGTATTTGAACTAACAATTGTGCCTGGTGTACGAACGGCATCAATCTTTTCATATAAATTTTGTTTGATTGCTAGATTTTCAACGACAACTTCAATGATCCAGTCAACGTCTTTTAACTTTTCTAAATCGTCTTCAAAGTTGCCTACAGATATTAATGTTAAATTTTTCTTAGAAGTAAGTGGTGCTGGTTTTTGCTTCAATAACTTTTGTAGAGCACCTTGAGCAAAACGATTGCGAACAGCTGGATGTTCCAGAGAAAGCCCCTTTGCTTCCTCTTCTGTTGTTAGTGCTTTGGGTGCGATATCTAATAGTAGTGTTGGAATACCGATGTTTGCTAAATGTGCTGCAATCCCAGAGCCCATTACCCCTGAGCCTAGAACGGCCGCTTTTTTAATGTTGTAAGTCACAAGCAATTCCCCCTTATTCTCCCTTGAATGAATAGTCATTCATTTTATGACCAAAAAAAATACAAATGAACCTTTTCTGTTTTTAGTGTAGATTATTTTGTTAATTTTGGCAATCTTTTTTCAACAAATATTTTTGTAATATATATCTTTTTTTGTTTTTTACGAGCGAAAACACGACAACAAGTAGTTTCGTTCAAAACGGCAAACAGAAAACTTTCGAGAAATGTAAAAAATGTGTAGAATAATAAGCAAGGAGAGTGAATTACTAATGAAAACAATTACAACTGCTGAACAATTTAACGAACTGATCGCTGGCGACCAAAAAGTACTAGTGAAATTTTATGCTGGTTGGTGCCCTGATTGCACACGCATGGACATGTTCATCGATCCAATCATTGCTGATTACAACAACTATGACTGGTACGAGCTTAACCGCGATGAACTTCCAGAAATCGCTGACAAATACGATGTAATGGGCATTCCAAGCTTATTGATTTTCCAAAACGGTGAAAAGTTAGCACACTTACATAGCGCAAACGCTAAATCACCTCAACAGGTTATCGACTTCTTATCAGCACAATAATAAGAAAAGGTATTCGCGTTCGCACGCGACAAGCGCTGGAGAGCCCTCGTGCGAAAGTAAATGCTCCACCACTTTCGCACGAGGGAGCAGACCGCGACCTCGAGCGTGCGGCGCGAATACCTAGACAGCAATGAAAGATTTTACTTTTTATCTATTAATTAAGAGCCGCATTTCTCACTCAACGTGAAATGCGGCTCTTTTTCAAAGGAGAAACTTATGCGTTATCAATTACCGTTACAAGGAAAATCACAATACGGTTCATCAATCTTGCCAAATTATCGTAACTCAGCCTGTGGACCAACTACTGTACATGTAATTCTACAATATCTTGGCATCGCGACACCAACTGTTAATGACCTTTATGAAGCACTTGGTTGCACAAAAATAGGCCTTTTTCGATGGCGCTTAATTCATAATCTACGTAAACTACTCCCAACATGGGACATACGAGCATGCTCTCTGAAAGTTGCAATGCAAGAAATCGATGCAGGTCGCCCAGTTGCGATACGCTTCGACCGCTATTTTAGCTTGCAGTGGCGCGACAAAAAATCTGCCTATGCCTATCACTGGGTACCACTGATTGGCTATGAAATTCATAATGGCACGCTATCCTTGATTTTCCACGATAACGGCGGTCGCAATCGAGATAGTGAAATCCGTATCACCGACTATAAAGATAATGAAAAAGTGTTAAGCTTCGTAAAAATAGCTCCTAAACAAGAGAATACAAAGAACGTACCTGCTTCGCAATTAATGTGAAGCCTTGCTCTTCTAGGGCTTTAAACGTCTGTTGTTCGTAATCTTGTAACGCTAGAGTCGTAAAGTCTGCTTCAATTGGTACACCTGTATGAATTGTCGCAAGCTCATGAGATAACTTCAGCATCTCCATGTTTTCTTGGATTTTCGTACGTTGTCCCGGCTTTAATTCCTCTAAAGAGGCAAGTACGTTATCAATAGAGCCATATGTTTGAATAAGTGTTAAAGCTTGCTTTGGTCCGATTCCTTTAACGCCTGGATAGCCGTCACTTGAATCACCCATAAACGCCTTCACCTGCGCGAATTGTACAGGCTCAATGCCGTACTCCTCCTTAAAGCGGGCATCCGTATACACATCGTATTCGGTATAGCCTTTTTTCGTAAACGCAATTTGTGTGGATGGGTTTAATAGTTGCAATAAATCCTTATCTCCACTGATAACAGTAATATCTGCATCGTGCTGCCATTTTTCAATCATCGAGCCTATTAAATCATCTGCTTCCATTCCTGGAACACCGAAGTTTTGCCAGCCAATTTGCTCAGATAAACTTTTCGCCATATCAAATTGAGGTAGCATTTCTTCCGGTGGTGCGGGACGATTTGCTTTATAGCCGTCAAATAAATCATTGCGGAATGTGTGCGAACCCATGTCCCAACAAACTGCCATATGCGTAGGCTGCATTAGTGATTGCGCTGTTAAGACATGACGTACAAACCCCTGTGCCCCATTTGTTGGTGTCCCGTCTGGCAAGCGAATAAAATGCCCCATTGCTGCAGAAGCAAAAAATGAACGGAATAATAGTGCCATTCCATCTACAATTAAAAGTTTTGGTTTTGTTGTCATCGTTGAAAATCCTCTCTATCAATCATTCTTGTATTATAGCAAACAATGATTGCTCTAAGCTGTTATTAGACTTTCTTCATACATAAAAGAAACAGCAGGCTATAGAAACATCCATAACCTACTGTTTCTATTTCATTTGAATGCGATGACGTTCGAGTTGAATGCCCGTCAGCCAGTTTAAGAATGCAGTAATACCCGTTTTCACTGTTGTTTGATGCAGTTCATCTTCATTTGAATCAGCGCACACAAAATCAAGATGGCGTACACCTGCATTTTCACCGACAAGCTTTAAAATATCAAATAATTCATATGCAGTTAAACCACCTGGCGCAGCAGCCGGGACATCGGGTACAAATGGATTATCGAGTACATCCATATCCACCGAAACATATATACGATCTACCTCATACATAAGCTGACGTAGCACTTCGCGTATCGTTAGCTGCAGACCATCACGCCGCATTTGCTTCAGCGTAATCAAATGTATCCCCTGCTCACGCGCGTAATAAATCATTTCTGGCGAATTGAAGAATCCATGCAAACCAACATGATAAATATGCTTCCCTTCTACGACTCCCTCTCCAATTAACTGATGAATTGGCGATTTATTGCCCAGTTCATTTGCCACATGGTTATGCACATCTAAATGTGTATCTAATTGAATAACGCCGATGCGTTCTTGTGGATACGCATTTTTAATACCACGCAGTGTGCAGGCGGTCATTTCATGATTTCCGCCAATTAAACACGTAAAGCTTTTTGAGTACGCCATACACAAATTTTCAGTTGCAGCTTCTACTGCAGAACGGGACAGCATTTTATCGGTTGGATGAATGGATACATCACCAATATCGACAACAGATAATGCACGTAAGTTGATTTGTTCGTCTAAATTATAGGATTGGAAATTGGGCCATGCCTCACGAAAAGCATTTGGGTACTGTGCAGTCTTTGTTGGATCATCTTTATACGATAATAATGAACCGTACAGAATCACATCTACCTCACTTGGTTGGGGGTTTTCTTTCTGCTTAATCCATTGATGCAAGCCTGAGCCTCTACGCTCCTCCCAGCAGCATTTGGGTTTTATAAACATACTAACCGACCACCTTCACACCATTTTTCCATACCATCTTCACGTGGTTAACACCAAAAATATAATGCAATTTTTGATGATTATGCACATCCCATAATACTAAATCAGCTTGTTTCCCCACCTCTATCGAACCCACACGGTCTTCAATTTGTAAAGCACAGGCCGCATTATAGGTAGCAGCACATAAACTTTCTGCTGGTGTCATTTGCATTGTTATACACGCTAAATTCATCACAAGCGGCATTGAGATAGTTGGTGAAGAGCCTGGATTACAATCCGTTGAAATGGCTACAGGTACGCCGGCATCAATAATAGCCCGTGCTCGTGCTGGTTTCTCCCCCAAATACAATGCTGTCGCCGGCAATAAGCATGCCATTACGCCAGATTTCGCAAGCTCTTCGATCCCCTCATCTGATACCTTCAGTAAATGCTCCGCCGAAATAGCGCCAACTTTTGCTGCCACATGTGCTCCTTGATTTTCTTCAATTTCATCCGCATGGATTTTTGGAATCAGCCCATGTGCCTTACCAGCCAGTAAAATTCGTTCTGATTGTTCTGGCGTAAAGACATCCACCTCGCAGAACACATCTATAAATTTCGCTAAGTCCTCTTGTACTACTGCTGGAATCATTTCTTCGATTACTAAGTCAACATATGCATCCGGATTGTTTTGAAATTCTTCAGGTACTGCGTGCGCCCCCATAAATGTCGGTACTATATCAACTGGATGTTTTTTATGTAACCTACGCATTACACGTAATTGCTTGAGCTCGTTTTCTAAATCTAAGCCATAGCCACTTTTACTTTCTAACGTTGTCACCCCATGCTGTAAAAATAAGTCTAAGCGCCTTGCCGTCTGATTGAAAATATGTTCCTCTGATAATGTACGCATTTTTCGCGTCGTGGCATGAATGCCTCCCCCAGCATTCATAATATCCATATAACTTGCACCTTCCATACGCATTTCAAACTCGTTCTCACGACTCCCCCCAAACACTACATGTGTATGCGGATCGATCAATCCAGGTGTCACAATTTTACCCGTTGCATCCACTATATCTGCCTCTTTGGCCCTTGATAAATACTTCAAAATCATTTGGCGTGTTGTACCGACATCCTTAATAACGCCCTTCTCTATCCAAATACTTCCACCTTCAATGATTCCTAATTCTCTCATCTCTTCACGTACACGCGGCCCCTTTTTCTTACTAGAAAGCGTCACTAACTGTGAAATATTTTGAATCCAAATTGGTTTTTGTGTCATCTCCGTCACCCCAAATTCCCCCATTTGTTTCTAATGCTTACACACTACCTGTTGTAATTAACAAATTCGGCACTCCTTGTCAAATTCCTCCTTACTTAACAACAAACTTTTCTCGAAATTACAAAAAAGCAATAACATTCCGATGGAGAAATGTTATTGCCTACAAAGCATTGCTACTTCTTGCATCGAGTAGCTTTGAAAATTATATTTTTTTCAATTCTTTATAATACTGCAATAGCTTCTCGAGCATTGCTAGACTTTTGTCCATATACTTGCCAAAATTATGGGGATGCCACCATAAATGATAATAAGCCCCCTCCTTGGCCGCCATAAGCATCCCCGACATAATACGCCTTACTTTCAAACCCTCAAACCTGCTTAATAAAGCACAATAAGGCCTTAAAAAAGCGCTTGAACGTACATTAATAAATGCCTCTTTCTGCATGTCTTCTAATCGTACAATATGATGTCCAGAAATATTAATGTAAGTATCGAGCAATTTACCAATTCTCATTAGCGTGTTTTTTTTCCGTAATTTTTGTAGCCTTGTATAATATATGTTCTTCATTCCCTCGATAACACAAAAGACCCATATCCATACATGCAGTGAAATAATGTGGATTTATTAGGTTACGTGGAAAAAACAATAGATTTAATGTTTGCGATTTGGTCAACAGAAATTACTTTTGCAGCTTGTAAATCCACACGGAAATCCATTTCTGTTTGTCCATTTTTCAGACAATAAAATCATATGACTAATCTACCAATTCTCAATTTGATTTTTGTTTACTCCACTTTTGCACACCTAATAGCAGCGCGCTTATTTTTGATTGCGCAATATACCCTGAGTATACATCTACAATTTGCCCACCAAAGCCAAGCTTAAATTCTCTAAGAGCAACTTCATCCGTTAACTCGCCCATATCATATAATTCATAGCCTCGATGTTTCAAATAAAGTAAATTATGCCAAAGTAAATAACAATGCGCATATCGAATGGGTTGTTTCAAATGTTCGGGCTTCATAAAAAGATTCGTTGTCGCAACATAATAGGACATCGCTTTTTTCCCATGAACAACATCCATACCGTAGCATAATGTTTGTCCACATTCGCTGCGCACTTCCGTTAATAACAGCGCGTTTTCTCTTGCTAATAAGTTGAACGTGCCCATTTGGCGGCGACCAATTGGCTCTATCTTTTTTTCTTTTGCAATCTGATTATAAAATTTCTGAAAATCACGTAAGTTATGGGGCGTTGGGTCTTCATATAAAAACACTTGATATGGCTCTTTCTGTGCACACTCTATCATTTGTAGATTTCTCATTGACATTGCTGAACGTAACCTGTCTTCATCATGTGTTAAACAAATATGAGCTGTTTCACTTCTTGCCAATTTCCGACTCGGTATTAGAGAATGTACGTGCCGTACTAGCTTCATTTTTTTTCTGACAACAGTAGGCTTATCTGCAAAATAAATATGCTGAATTGCCATATTCCAACGCTTGCGTCTAATTGATAGAATGAATACCTCCCCCATTCTCTGATAAATTTTTCACCTGACTACGCTCAAAACGACCACATTTCACAAGTTTCATATGAGAAATCCTCTTATACCCCAGTTTCTGTAATCGTTTCCGCTTCCGCCATTGCCAAAAGCTTGCTGTCACCCAAAGTGCTTCTGTTGGTTTTATCTTTTGAAAAAAGGCAGTAGTGACTTCAATATTTTGACTATCGTCATGTGCTAAAAAATAAGTGTTTTTTGGAAGTCGCTCGACAATTTGCAAAGCATCTATACGCCAATACTCTGAATGCATAGCAAAAGCGCGTTTACTTGTTTTCGCAAAACAATCCTTATAGATGGTATAACCTTTATAAAATAATGCAATCAAATTATCATGCTCCAGTTGCATCGCTTCTTGAATGGGCATTTCTTCATAAAGTTGCCCAACTGGTCGAAGAGGAATACCTGATGAAGATCCTGCTAATTCATATAAATCTATATATTTATAGTTAAATATTTTCCCAAATAGTTTTCGAGTATAATGTAGCCAGTCTTTCATATGACCACGTTTTACTAAATAACGCCATTGTCCCAATACATTACGTTTCCACTCTACGATTCGCCGACTACTTTTAAGGATTTCCTTCGCGCGTTCTTTTGTAGCCAAACACATATGCAATAGCTTAGCGCGCTTCGTCTCGCCACTAACAAGTACTTTTCTCGTAAAGTCAATATCTGTATACCAATCAAATTTATACGGGGCATAACCAATGCTCAAATCGAAAACTTTATATCCCTGTAAAAAAATTCGTTTCATCGTTTCTTGATTGGCCAAACTTCCTGCTCCAAATAGATTAAAATTCGGCTCATGCCCAAAAGCATACGTAACATAACGTCCTCTACAACAGATGCCATACGTAAAGGCGATCCATTGGTTTTCAAAAACCAATGAATCGACCTCTACTTGTAAAGCCTCACCTTCAA
This sequence comes from Lysinibacillus sp. NPDC097287, assembly GCF_044761695.1. Lineage (NCBI taxonomy): Bacteria > Bacillati > Bacillota > Bacilli > Caryophanales > Bacillaceae > Lysinibacillus > Lysinibacillus sp. NPDC097287. The sequence continues at coordinate 35,155 of NZ_JBIWCX010000014.1, read as the reverse complement.
CAAGTGCTAGTTGCTCAAAAAAATCCTTTTTCTTACCAACTGTAAAACCACTCGTATCCATCTTTTGCGACCAACACCTATCAAACAACTTAAACATTTGCCAAAGCTCAGTTTGCTCAGATGTCTTACCGCTTAATGAGCCTAGATTTCGCAACTTCTTCTCCTGACCGTCTAACCCGTGCATTTTTTTTCGAGCATTAAATAACGTCAGGAAATCAGTTTGTCCATATGCTAGATACGGTGTTACAGTACGAAAGATACTCGTATACGATTGTCGTTCAACAAAATACCGTTCAATTACTTGTGAAGAAATTCCACTTTCTAGTAATCCATGAAACAAAAAAAGCACATGACGATGCCGCTTCAATATTTCATCAAACACAAAAGAAACAGCCTGCATCGCCCCACCTTTTTTTACAACGAAACCGGAGTAATTAGCGATGTTTGATCCTGTCAAAGAAAATATATTTGTACCCAGTTTCTTTTTTATACTGAACGGAAAAAAGCCTATAATATCATTGTCTTTTTTTACGGCGTATACGACTACTCGCTCATTAGCACCTACGATTTGCCACCATTTATGGAACCAAGCAAATTCAATAAATGGGTTATCATTTTGCTCAGCTTCTAAAATCCCATCCCAAAATCCTTTATAAAGCAAAAGTTCCCTAACCGTTTGTATACGTATTATTTGCAGTTTTATCACCTTTCCCACCTATTTTCGCAAATGCTTGCTCTTAGACATGTAGCGTTTTTGATATATTGGGGGAAATGTAAAATTCCTTAGAAAATGTCGTTCACTAATGTTGCCCATTTTTTTCTTAGTGTCTCGTCACTCAATAACTGCTGCAAACTCTTCTTCAGTAACACTTTCTCATTACGTTCAATGAGAAAACCATGTTCGCCATCTACTATTAACTCATTGACTCCTCCAACATTTATAGTAATCATGGGAAGGCCTGCACGCATTGCTTCGATGATTGAGAATGGTAAACCTCCCCAATCTGATAACAAAAAATAACTGACTTTTTTCTAACAGCGGTGTCACATCCATTCGATTGCCCCAAAATTATACTCGCCCCACTAGATTATGTTCTACTACACATTTTTCGAGTGAAGGGCGTAGTGAACCATCACCGATAAGATGAAGTTGCCCAGGAATTTCAGTGAGTTCAGCCAATGCCTCCAACAATAAGTCTTGCCTTTTCGGCACTTCAAAACGAGCAACCATTAGAATCAATGGGCCCTCTTGTGTGTATTAGTAAGCGCCTGTTCTTGCTAAAACAACATATAGGGTTTTCACAACAATTTTGATATCTAGCCATAAAGTTTGTTCTCCAACATACTCTAAGTCATATTTAATTTTTTGCCCGTGTGAAATATCTGACCTGCCATTAACTTGTGCCAGTCCTGTTAAACCTGGTTTCACATCTAACCGACCTGCCTGTATCACGTTGTAAGCATTCGTAATCGTCGGAACTTCAGGTCTTGGACCAACAATGCTCATCTCTCCTTTTAATACATTAATGAGTTGTGGTATTTCATCAATGCTTAACTTCCGAAGAACAGCACCAATTTTTGTAACACGTGCATCCGATGCAGTCTTAAAAAAATAATCATCCGGTATGCCGTCTGCACTCATGATAGGCATATCAAGTGAGACTGTACGCATCTCCATTGTTCGTAGTTTCCAAATCATAAAGTGTTGCCCTTGAAAACCTGTTCGGGTTTGTGTAAAGAAAACAGGTCGTCCAGTAGTGAGCAATAAAACGAGTAAGACAACAAATACAAAAGGTAACATGACAATCAGCAATACAAGTGCAACTATTATGTCGAATATCCTTTTCCCGTATTGTCCGTAAAATGTTGCACTTTGTGTTGCTTGTTGTTCCATAGCATCAACCTTTCAATTTTAGCGCTTATCACTTATATATTCGATTTGGCCATTAATAGAACTATTTAGGCAAAGTAAATACAGCAGAAATTTTAAATAAAATAAAAAAACGATGACTACATAAGTAATCATCGTGCTTGTTCAATTTGTACATAAGATTCTATCATCACATTGCCCTTTAACGCCTTACTTATCATACATGTTTGCTCTGCTTTTTTTGCAATTCTCATGACCCGCTCTTTTTCACGTTCCGTCGGAGATTCCAATAGAACATATGGCTTATGCAGTATTTTCTCGTAAGTAAAAACGCCATTCGACACATTAACAATCCCTTCAGCCCGCATCGATAAACTCGCCACTTGAACTTTAGAGTTTTCAAGTAATGTTGCTAATGTTATTAAATAACAAGTTGCCGCTGCACCAAGTAACATTTCATCAGGGTTTGTCCCTATACCGAGGCCACCCATTTCCTTAGGAATAGAGATCTCGCTTTTTAGCTTGTCTGCTTTTAAGACACCAGAGCCATTTCGTCCATCTCCCCACTTTAAATCCATCCTAAATGTATGTTGAACCATAAAAACATACCCCCTTCTAAAATTCTATTAGACAATTTTGGCCCTACACAAAAATCTGTACTTAACAGCACATTCCACTACAGGCGCTTACCTAGCAAGAAAAACATAATCTATTTTTCACTATAAAAATAACGTATTCAATCAGTAGTGTTGATTAACTTAATCTCACCATTACTATTATAGTGATAGGTTGATTTCCGCTCCGGTATGGTCGCTTTCCGCGGGCAAGCACCCTCTGCTACAATCAACAAAAATGTAATAACATATGCAGTATTGAATATGATGACAACCAACTTCAAGGTAAACACCGACCCTACCCTAACTACCATATATATAAATACATTATAATAAGTAAAGCAGTCAGTTAGAACCACATAGTCACAATCTTTTCCAATCGAATCCTTAGACCGCAAGCAGAAATGCCCCGCCCCCAACTTTCTGAGAGCAGAGCATTTTCTTAATCCATTAAGGCAAAGTTTTTTGTTACTTCCCCGTGCTTGCTTTTTTTCGTTGCCGTTTGGTATTCGGCTAAGCGAGCAGTTGAACGCCAGTAATGGTAGACAAGACGATCGAGCCATAATAATGCTTCGACTTTCGATACTGTCACTTCAAGCTCAGTTGCATTTTCCACAGAACGCTCAAAATACGCAATTCGTTTATCACGTCGTTCAGCAGCCATTTCTGCTGAAGTCTCCTGTAATAGCGTTGCTATTTGAGGAAGCTTCGCATCTTCGTCAATTGTGATAAGTACTTCTTCCAACACATGTAACCACTTCTCTGTCAAAGTTGGTTGTAACTGCAGTGTATTGGGATTTTGCTCTCGTAATGCTTTTGCCAAACGATACAAATGATCTAGCGCGTGTAACAGCGAAATATGTTTATAACGATCCTTTGTAGAGGTCGATTGAATCGAATCCATGAAAGCACGTGTTTTTTCAATTGCTTCTTCAATTTGATTCAATTTATTTTCCGTTTCGGTCGTCATTTTTTTCGTCTGAATTAGCGCCACAATAACTGCTGTTATTTCCTTCGCAATATCCTGTAACGTGTTGAATGATACCTCTACAGCAACTCCAGGAACTTTCGCGACACTATCGTCCAAATTCCGCGTTAAATAACTACCCTTCTCAGGAATCATTTTCTCGATAAAACGTGCAAATGGTCGTATGAATGGAACAAAAATAATCGCACCAATTACACTAAATAGCGTATGGAACACTGCAATACCAAGCGTTGCATCGAAGCTACCATTAATCGCTGTCGTCACAGTTTTTGTCAGTGAAAACATCAGTGACGCGCCGAACGTTACAATTATCGCTGTTGCTACATTAAACACGACATGCGTCATTGCCGTACGTTTTGCAGCTGTTGAGGCACCAATCGCTGCAAAAAGCGCGGTTGCTGTCGTTCCAATATTTTGACCGATTACTAAATAAGCAGCCTGTTCAAAATCAATCGCCCCTGCATAAAGAGCCGTTAATGTCGCTGCAATTGCCGCACTAGAAGCCTGCATAATAACTGTCATGACAAGCCCCAGTACGATTAAAATCAGTTTTCCACTAATTGAATCAGCTTGGAATGAATCAAATGGAATCATGTCTTGTACAGAAGCCATACCACCTTGCAGCACATCTATCCCCAAAAACAGTAAGCCGAAACCAGTTAATATTCCGCCCGCCGCTTTAAAATCACGTGGTGCTAGTAATTGGACAAATACTCCAAGTGCGATAAATGGCAAAGACATCGTTTGCATATTAATTTTGAAACCGATTAGTGAAATGATCCACCCTGTACTCGTACTACCTATATTCGCGCCAATAATGACACCTATGGATTGTATGAATGTTAGTAAGCCTGCACTAACAAAACCAATTGTAATTAACGTTGTCGCTGTTGAAGATTGAACAATCATCGTCATTAATGCCCCCGATAAAACAGAGGTAATCGTACCACCTGTAAAACGGTTCAGCCATTTTTTCAATGCGTCTCCAGCCAATTCTTTCAAACCGTTGGTAAGCATCGTCATACCAAGTAAAAATAACCCAATGCCCCCTAATACATTAATCAAGCAATAACACCTCACATTAATTATTTTACAAATGTCATCAAAAATTAATTAATATTTACAAAAATAAACAATACTTAATATTACCATTTTTAAAAATCATTAGATAGAGACTTCTGTTACGCTTTTATGAAACATCGAAGAAGAAACATGGGGAATATTGCATCAATCTGCTTTCTTGACTAAAGAGGCCCCTACCAATACCACACAACAAATCAGTTCAATATTTAATCGAAGAGAGCTCTATTTTATGGTAAAATAGAGAAAACATTTCTTAGGAGACTCACAATGATTTTAACGAAACAACAGGCATTACAAGCATTAAACAAAAATAAATTTATCGGTTTCACCATTACAAACGGCAATATTATTATGAAAAAGATCAATAAAACAGACTATAATATATTCGTTTATGAGGAAGATAACGACACACCAATGCATTATGTCGGCTCCATCATGAACGTTATGTCAACACTGAGTGACAAAGCGTCCAACAAAGACTTTATGATCGTCGAAGATCCTCCTGCTCAAGAAGAAACTGCTGCTACAGCAGACTCAGTTTCTCTCGAGGAAGAACCAGTTAAAGCTGATACTTCTTCCGTTGAAGAAGAAAGCCGCGCAATTACTGACTACGAAGGACTATATGAAATTACAGCGAGCGGCCGTATCATTTCTGTTCGCGAGAATCGTGCAATGGCGCGTTGCAACGACGAATATGGCTTCCATATCGTACGTCTTTCAAAAGACGGAGCAGCTTCTAATCACAACGTCTTTGAGTTATGGAAGAAAGAGTACCCTGGGCTTGAAGAAACAAATTTCAAAGGTGCTTTAAAAGCAAAATACGGGACTGGCTGTAAACTAAGCGACAAACCAGGTATACATTTTTAGTAGCATAAAAATCCTCATCATCTTTTTAGATGATGAGGATTTTGTTTAATTATGCCTCTACCAATGCTTTATCAGCTTCTTCCTTGGTATTCGCCATATGTGTCGTTGCAATATAACTAAAGGTCATACCAGGCCCAAGTGTTGCCCCAGGTCCAGGATAGGTTTCACCCATAATAGATGCCGAGCAATTACCCGATGCATATAGGCCTTCAATTGGCGTACCGTCTGCCTTTACTACACGCGCATGCTCATCAATGACTAAGCCACCCTTTGTCCCAATATCGCCTGGGTATAGGCGAAGTGCAAAGAACGGTGCTGTTTTCATTTCTGCTAAGTTCGGATTTTTCAAAGTTGGGTCCCCGTAATAATTATCATAAGCGCTATCCCCTCTGTGGAAATCTTCATCACAACCGTTGCGTGTAAAGGCATTAAATCGCTCGACAGTCGCCACTAAATTTTCGGTTGGCACATGCATTTGCTGCGCTAGTTCCTCAATAGACTGTGCTGATTTCACAATACCATTATCATACCAGCTTTTCGGGAACGCTTGCCCCGGGAATAACCCTGTGAAAATGTAACGACTTTTCGCAGTACCATCAATCAGAATCCATGAAGGTACCGCCGCTTGCGTTTTTTGATGATGGCTATTCATATTATCTACAAACTCATGATAAGGCGCGGCTTCATTTAAATAACGTTTTCCATCATTATCCACAACCATCATATTTGGTACACCTCTATCTGCGACCAAGAAAAATGGATGGCCATTCGGATCAATTACTGAAGGGGCTCCCCATACACGGTCCATTAAGTCTAACTGTGCGCCGATTCTGACGCTAGGTTCAATGATATCGCCCGTTTGACCTTCTGGCGATGACGTCCATAATGCACTTGTTGGTGTTGGTAAATACTTCTCACGATAGGCTTGATTGTGTGAAAAGCCGCCAGAGGAAAGTACAACCCCATGCTTGGCTTCAATACGCATTTCTTGGCCTTCACGTTCTACAAGTAAACCAATGACACGACCATGTTCAACGATAAAATCTTTAAAAGACGTCGATACCCACAACTCGCCGTTTGCTTCTGCAAGTGACATTCGTAGGCGTGCAACAAGTGATTCGCCTAAGGCAACTGGCTGACTACCTGTTACTTTGGATTTCACGAGACGCAGCCCTAGCTTTAATGCTGTTGTTTTGCCAACTGTCGTACGCTTAATCATATTCACTTTATGGAATTCATAACTGTTCATCGTAAAGCCCTTTGTGGACATCGTTGAACGACGCATTGTATTAACTAACGTACCCATCTTCTTTAGATCAAATAATAACGGCTCAATTGAACGCCCTTGTGAGAAGCCACCTGGTTTTTCAGGATAATAATCTGAATAGCCTTTTGCGTACTGAAAGCGCATATGATTTGTTTTATTATAGAGAAACCTCAACATTTCTGGACCACGTGTAATATAGGCATTCTTCAACGCGGCTGGCACTCGGTCACCAATGGTTGAATCTAAATATAAACGAGCTTTTTCCTGTGTATCCGGCACACCCGCTGCTTTAATGACATGATTGTTTGGGATCCAGAGTGCACCGCCCGATATAGCAGATGCTCCGCCAAAACGATCTGTTTTTTCAATGACTAATGATTTCATTCCTTGTAGCTTTGCCGTTAATCCCGCTGTTAAGCCCGCTGCACCTGAACCGACTACTACTACATCATAACTCGCATCCCACTTCATACTTGAAATCCCCGCTTTCATCAATAGTATTTGACTACTTAAATGAATCTGTATGACTATGAATCTTGTGATCAATGACTAACAGTGTTTCGATTTCTCATGCATATTACAAACTTCCGTATTACTTTCCTAACAGTCTATTAGCTAATGTCTTACTATTAAGAAGTATAGAATCGAAACAATATTCAGTCAATTATTAGTATTTAAACCTAGATTCTTGCTCATCATATTGCTACTCCTTCTAACTGTCTTCTCATAAAAGCCCGTTCTTTTCATACATTATTTAGAAAGGTTTTGTACTTACTATGGGGTGGAGGAATAGTGCAGTTGAATGCGATGATGCTTGGTGGATTTCTTTTCTTCAGTATTAGTATCGGAGGGGCTGTTGCTTTATTCGTCTCTAGGTTATTCCAGCATACAACTCAAGGTTTATCGCTGCTATGTGGTGGATTTTTAGTCGGATTACTCGTAAACGACATCCTGCCGTCTTCTTTAAAAATGTATGACTCTTTCGGCATCATACTTGGTGTTATCATCGGCTATCTGTTATTTCTTATACTCCATAAATCGTTCCATTCCACTATCACTCTAAAGCCATCGCTCTACTTGCTCGCAATTGCCATGTTACTGCATACGATTCCACTAGCCTTAACTGTCGGGAATTTACTAGGAAATGCTACTTTTGGTATTACAATCACGACTTCAGTTATTCTTCACCATCTTCCTGAGGGTTTTGCACTTACTATAGCTCTCCTGTCTCAGGGTGAAAGATTATGGAAATTATTTCTTTGTTTTAGCGGCTTCTCTATTTTCTTTAGTCTATTTGTCTGGATTGGTCATTTCACGGAGCTCTCGAATCAGGGGCAAAGCATGTTGATGGGTGTATCCATCGCACTGATCGCAACGACTAGCATATCTGAATTTATTCTACATAACATTCGACATGTACCAAAGAGATCGTTTCTGACATTTATCCTCATGGGTTATCTATTGAGTTATGTATTCCACATCATGGTTTAAAACAAAAAATGTCCAACAAAGTCACGCATTGACCTTGTTGGACATCCTTTATTCACATACTAGCACTTGTCTCTCAAACGTACCTTTTCTCACAATACAACGGTCGATAATCGTAAAGCCTGCCTCTTTTACCATATCGTCAATCGTTTCGATCGTTACAAGTACGACTCTATTAGCAATTCGTCGTGCCTCTTTAATGATAGTAAATTGCTGATCTGTTGATATATGCGTAAATAGATTGTAAGGCATATCAATAATAGCTACATCATAGCTTTCCGTAATTTGTGCAATATCGCCTTTTTTCACTTCACCTTGTAAGCCAAAGTGAGCAATATTTGTTCGTGAACCCATAACGACAAGCGGATTAATGTCACTTCCTACAATATCCATCCCCATAGACAACGCTTCTACTAACACCGTGCCAATGCCACAACACGGGTCAATCGCTCGTACGCCTGCTGGATCAGGAATCGCAACATTAGCGACTGCGCGTGCTACACGTGTACTAAGGGCCGTCGAATACATTTCAGGCTTTTGTTGATGCTTGAACCAAATGGCCTCTCCCTCAACTAAATGACCAAAATACCAGCGATTATTATACAACACAACACCAAATACCATATCAGGATTCTTTAAATCTGGCTCGGCCTGCATACTTAAGCCAATTTCTCGCTCCACTTGATGGCGTTCATCCTGCCGAATTTTCTTGGTCTCCCCTAGATCTAATGTATTTAAGCAGAGTACTTTAAAAGTAGCCTCACCTAATTCTAAACTTTGTGCAAATCGGGCAATTTCTGCAAGATCATCTGCTTCGCATAATACATCTAAACGACTACGGATGAATGGGCTTCTACTAGGCTCAATTTTTTTCGGTGAGATCACTAAGTTTGACGCCACATCAAAACCAAACAACGAGCGCATCTCTAATTTACATAACTCTGTCTCATCAATTTGCCATGTATACGTATAAATATAGGAAGAAACTTGTGTTTTCATCATACAATCGCCTCAAGTTCTTCAAGAAGCACAAAAATAAAGCAATATAGACGTACAAGTACTTCGTCAAATGTTTGTTGCTCATTAAATCCATCCAGTGCATCTAACGCAAGGTTTACTTCCCAAAGACCGTCTTCCCCAGAAAATGCCGCACTATACGTCATCTTCTCGTGCTGCAAATGAGCTTTTAAATACGTGTGTAAAAACTCACTTTGCTTCTTTTGCAGTCGAAGTCCAAATAAGGCACTATATACACCAAACGCTTCATCGAATTCAAGAGCAAACGTATCCACTCGAATGACATCAAGTCGATTAGACGTCACATACATAAATTCATTTGGGTGCTCTTTTAAATAGTGTACAGTCATTGTAAGAAACGAAGCTGTTTCTTCCGCTAACAATTCTTCCGTTTCCTTATCACAACGTTCAATCACATTAAATTGTAGAGAAGTCGTATCTACCATTGCTTCATCATTTAACAATGCATGCTTTTGTGCATACGCATTTTCCACATCTAATAATTTAATATTTGCTTGCTCATTTATTAATAATTCTATTTGTTTTTTTAACACCTATCACCAGCTCCAATCAATTAGCTCAACCACCAGTATAACTTAGAACATGCGACAATATGAATAAAACGCACTACTACCGTTAGTGAGGCCACTGAAAAAGTGTTTTTAAAATTAATTCTCTAATAAAAATATAACTTTAAGGATTTAGCGCTCTAGCGTTCGCTTTCCGCAGGCACAGCGTAAGCCGCCGTGCTAAATCCTTGCATAGTAAAATAATGCTATGCAAAAAATTCGCTTAAAATAAACCCTAATTTGTAGCCATGGCAAGTTGGATAACAAGTGACTTTATTTCATAGCTATATATTTACTTATTGAGACCAATGCGAAGGTCTTTGAATATGAGCAGGCAATTTTGTTTTTTTGTTTCCATTAGTCGAATTAATTTGCATCTGGGTTAAGAACAAACTTGTAGAAAGATTTGCGCCACTTACATTTGCATCTCGCAGGTCTGCTCCGATAAAATCGACACCTCGTAAGTCCGCATCTTGTAAATCAGCTGCAATCAAGTAAGCCCCTCTTAAATCAGTCGCCCTTAAATCTTTCCCCCTTAATTTCTTCCCCATCCAATCAACGCCTCTACAATCAAGTTTCCTCTTATTTTTTGAAGGAATGGTTGCTAATAATGCATGTCGAATAGTCAAACTCGTTTTCAACAATAGTTCATTGATTGGCATACGATATTTTATAATATCCAGCGCTACCAAGGTCTCGCTATCTAATTTTGTTAACGTTGCTAATTGCTTTAGCTGAAGACTTAAATCTTTTTGTAATGCAGGTGTTAATGGATAGGATAATGCTTCTGAAACATATGCCATCATTTCATATAATTGCTCCATTATTGGAAAAACACGAAACACTTTTTCTGCAATCTCTGGATTCTCACGCCAGCTTTGTCCTTTGAACGTGTACTGTGAGACCATTTGACCAGCACCTAAACAATCAAATACAGTACAGCCTCTATATCCCTTTTCTCTAAGTTGTTCGTGAATTTCACATTGAAAACAAAGTTGCAAATTCGGACATGGTTTCCCCGCTGGTTTATCAATCGCAAAATCACTGGATACTGTAATATTAAGTGCTACGCAGCATAACCCAAAGCATTGAGAACAATCCGAATGAAGGCTTTCTCTAAACTTTTTGGCCGTTGTTTGATTAAAGTAATTATCCATATTCATTCATTCCTTTTATATTCAAATTCCTAAATTCTCTTTACGACACTCGAAATATATCTACTAAACTTAAGTATATCATTGACATTATTACAAAAATATAGTTTCGTTATCAAAAAAAGGGATGATATTTGATTAAAGTACCAATTGATTTTAGAATGCTTGATGATTGGAGTGGAGGCTGGGCGACTCCTGGGGGATTAGCGTCCTAGATGAGACCCTGGAGCGAGGCTTGCCGAGTGAAGCGGCTCATCGGACGCCCCCCGGAAAGCGCCCAGCTGGAACGGAAATCATCCCCCAGTTATGGTGATGAGCCAAAAAATACTTTTTATATAGCGAGAAAAGGTGTTGAACAATTAGATTATTTTCATGCTAAAATGTTTGGAATACGCTACAGGAGGTCATACCAGGCATGAAAACAGAGAGAATGTTTTCGATATTGATCTATTTATTGCAGAAAAAGAAAATCTCTGCTGAAGAATTAGCCAGTAAATTTGAAGTCAGTAAACGAACAATCTATCGAGATATCGATGCATTATCTTCAATCGGTATTCCGATTATTTCTTATCTCGGAAAGAATGGTGGCTTCACATTAGTCGATAACTATCAACTCGATAAATTTACTTTTAATGAGGAAGAAAAGAAGTTTTTATTAGAAGGGTTATCATTAAAAAATGAACTATTCGACAATCAACAATTATCCACTTTGCAAAGAAAACTTGAGCTTTTAAAAGAAAATAAAGAAGTAGCGCATGCCAATATCAGCATCTCATCCTCTACTTTGCATCGTGAGACTATTGAGGAAGAAACAAAAGTAAAGATTAAAAACATCCTGTCTATTATTGAACAAGGGAATAAAATCTGTATCTCATATGTTTCACAAACAGCGAACATCTCTAACCGAATCATTCGACCTATAAAGTTAAATTTCATGAATGGCAGTTGGTATGTAGAAGCTTATTGTGAATCTCGGGAAGCCCTTAGACTATTTAAGCTGACGCGGATCAGAAGCATGGAAATTATACACGACAAGACTAGACATACTTATATTGAAAAAGCTGAAATTCCTACAAGCATGACTGCTAAAATGGAGACGATTACGCTTTTGTTTTCAAAAAGTGAACTCGGTAAGTTATACGATTTCTTTACGGAGGATGAGATATTAGTATTTGAAGATGGACGTGTAAACGTGACCTTTACCTATGATACCAATAAAAATCTACTGCCCTTTCTATTAATGTTTGGCAGGCATGTAAAGATACTATCTCCTCAATGGCTGAAAAATAAATACATGGACGAAATTAAATTTATCTACGAAAGCTGACAGACTGTTGTCATATTTTGAATGCTACACTTTCAACATCAACTAGTAGGAGGAAATTCATATGAATACAACAGTTACTGAAAAAAATATATACGGGAAAAAGGTAAGAACCAATAACCAAAATACAGACATCATTCTTAGTCTATGGGAAGAGTTTCTTCGTTTAGATGTAAAAGGTGATGTATACGCGGTGTATAGTAATTACGAAAGTGATTTCACAGAGGATTATGATTTACATATTGGTACAGTAGAGGAATTTACGAATGAAAGTAATGTTACCATTCCTGCGGGAGACTACCATGTCATAGAGGTAGATCCAACTGTTCCAAACGCGGTTTACAGTGCTTGGGTGGAGATTTGGAATAGTGATTTAAACAGAGCATATACAACTGATTTCGAATTTTATGCGAAAGACGGTAGTGTAAAGATCTTTCTATCCATTAAATAACTTATACTACTAAAATAATGGCTCAACACTAGAATGTGCTCTTGAATCATTTTATATCGATATAAAGCAAATGGAACATCAGTCGCGGCAACTCAAGTGGAATAAGTATAAGAGCTGGGTCCCCACAAGAGCGAGATACGAGTGATAAGGGGGGACAGCCCACGCCCGCGGAAAACGCCCAGCCAGAACGGAAATCAACTCAAAGTTATAGTGAAAAGTAATTTTTTGAAACTTCTAAAAATTATTTACGTATATTCATGTAAGAGGTGATTTGCATGAAAGAACGAGTACAATTATTTTTAGATAATATGGAAAAAATCCGCCTTTATTTCGGGACGGGTACTGATAATTTCACCATGAAAATTGCTACACAATTAACTGTGAGGGGCATAAGATTCTGTGTAAGTGATTACGAAGAAATAAAAAAGGAAATTAAAGCAAATTCAAAGTGGTATAGTACAATACGAGTAAGTAAAGTCATAACGAATGCTTATTACATACAATTTGCAAAAGAACCCGAAAAAGTAGCACAAACTCTAGAAATGCAAAAACTCATCACATCTACGAGTTTATCAAACATTGAAAACTCCTATTTAGCTGCCATGTACATTAAAAACAGAGTACATGCTGTAAAAATGGATGAGCTTTCTAACGCACTCTTGAAGCAGCCTAGCTTAAAATTTTCTACTTTGTCACTCGTATTACGCGCTATGCTGGCAACTCGCCCTGAATCGGCAGTGGTGTTAGCCAACACATATGAGCATTATTACAAACATCTAGTAGATTTCAACTTTATACGTGGCGATGAGAGTAAAAGTGCTGCCTTATTATTAACAATGGGCACAGGTACTTTTGATGAAAAAACATGGCAAAGAGTAAGGTCATTCACAACTACTTTTATGTCTACTAACGCTAAGCTTGAACCACGCCATTATAGTGTCGTTTGCCTATTAGCATTGGCGACATTTGAAACGCAAGAGTTCCAAGCACTAACAGAAGTGCATGAAACAATCTGCCAAGCTCTTAAACTAAATCCTAAATACTACAATACATTGCTCATTGCTACACAAATTTACACATGTACTGAAGGAATTGGAGAATTACCAAAGTGCGCCCTAGACTTTTCAGATATTGTCCTGCAAGGTATTGATGGTGTTGCAGATAGTGCTAGTGGAGATGGTGGTGGCGGCGAGTAGGAAACGGAAAAGCTGCCGAAATGAATATTCGACAGCTTTCCAAATTTATATTTAGTGCACCAAAAAGATTAAGAATAGTGAATGAATCTGACACTACTTTCTATATAATCTTTTTAATGACTTGTTAATATTTAACGTGACGTTCTAGGTGCGACACAATCTGAACAATTTCTCTGATTGCTACCTTTAAATTTAGTGAAAGTTTTTTCAAAATTTTGCCCGCAAGAACATTTAAACAATAGTTTTTGTGAAAACCCATGATATTCAGTAGAAAGTAGTTTGCTCTCTGAATTCTTCGTTACATACTCACGGATTTTTTCAATAGTCCATTTTTTATTCATATTTTTACACCTCCGATAATATGTCCGAATCTATCTAGGAAGAAGTTTCGGATACCTTCTTTTCAATTAGGCTTATGTTTCCCCTAATCTACCTAAGTTCTCTATTATAGCATTATTTCTATTAATATTATACTTTCCTCTTAACATAACCAGTTGCATGATTATAGAAGCAAACAAACCCCGTCTTGCTTCACAAAGGAGGCAAGATGGGGTTTGTAGATTGAGTAAAACATCTCTTTATTTTATTCTTCTTCTGCTAGCATCATTACTGAAAGTGTCAAAATTTTGGAGAACTGTGCACGTGTAAGATTGCCTTTAGGATTAAACTTACCACTGCTACTATCTAAAATTTTCAGTTGCTGTAGCAGACCTATTGATTCTATCGCCTCCTCACGCATTTGCCCTTTATCTGCAAATGTATTATTTTTGTTAGCTGTTTGCACATCAAACTCCATTGCTTCCAAGTAGCGTGCTGTTACATAAGCCATTTCTTCACGTGTTACAGGTTTATTTGGCTCGAAATTGTCGCCATCAAAAATATCGATTAACCCATACTCTTGTAAAATCGCTACTTCTTTTGCACCCCAAAAGCCTTGCATATCATTATACGTAGCAGGTCCTTCATAATCTTCATTCACATCTAAACCTGATGCATTGAAAATCATTGCCGCTAATTGACCACGTGTTACTTGCCCAGTCGGATTGAATGTTGTGTCAGACGTACCGTTTATAATCCCTACTTGATACAGAAATTGAATATAGCCTTCTGCCCAATGTCCAATTACATCTGTGAAATACCCACCTGTTTTTAAATCTATATCTGCGCGATTAAATACCATAAGAAGGTCACTTAATTCTTGTGCGCTACCAGCCTGCCATTTTCCTTCTGCGTAAATTTCAGCCTTAACAGATTTTCCTGCTTGAGAAAATCTCAACTTAATTGTATCCCCAAAAACTTTTTTAAACTCTGCATAGCTGGCAATAAAAGCAGCTTTCCCCTCTGGATAAAGGTTTGTCCCATCCTCATAGGATTGCTTAATCATCTCTAATGAAACTTCCATTGTAATGCTATTTTTGTCTGTAACTACTGTCATTTGACCATCCTCAAATGTTAATTTAGATAGTACTAACATTTTGTAGATGTCTTGATAGGATAAAGCTTGTACCTGACTAACGTTCGTTGAAGCAACAAGCGGTTTTTCGTAAGGCAAACTAGGAACATCTAAATTCCCCTGAGCCTGTACTTGAAGACCAAACCCTCCTGTTAAACAAGTAATAGTTAATGCGCCAGCTAAAATTGTTTTTTTCACTATTATTTCCCCTTTCTTTTCATAAATTTAGTGTACTAAATCAATTACTCAACAATCTATCTAAATATGAAATTTATGTAAAAACATTAAAAATATCCTATATCATGATAGGTAAACTCCTCCAAATTATTTATATGATTTAGAAGGCCTATTTGCAAAGTTCTATTAATTGAATAGGTAATTTTCCGTAAGTAAAAAAGGATTCACTCTCCTTCTATTTTCAAAACAAAATATACCCGAATACAATTGAAAATCCTAACAGCACAAGCATACAAACCCACCCGGCACATATACTTTATAAATTTGCTTTCTCTTCAATATAAATGACGGAAGTATCAGTTGTGTGTAGCAGAAGATAAAGTATAAAAAAGCTCAACTAGGAGGACTTATATGGTTATTACCCCTGGCATCGAGGATTTACCTTATGTTATTCAAGCCAATGGAACAAAGTTTTTCACTTTAATTGCTGAAGAAATCAGGTGGGAACTTGTAGATGGAATTTTTATTAAAGCATGGGGATACAATGGGTCTACACCGGGGCCCACTATTCGTGTATGCCCTGGAGACCGCGTATGTATTCGAGTCATTAACCGCTTACCTGAAAAGACGAGCGTTCATTGGCATGGATTAATTGTGCCAAATAATATGGATGGCGTTCCACCCATCGAACCGTCCCCATTTATCGAACCAGGGCATTACTTTGATTATCACTTTACGATTAAAAATCCTCCTGGTACTTATATGTATCATTCTCATGTAAATGTTGCCGTACAAGATAATGCAGGGCTATTAGGTGGTTTCATTGTGGAAGATCCTAGATTGCAACACATGCCTAGATATAGAGATTATCTTTGTTTACTTCAAGAATGGGCTATTGGCGAGCTACCTTGGGGAGACCTGACAAAAGGGACGTATAACTTAAATTTTGTCAAACCAGAATTCAACTTCTTTACAATAAACGGAAAATGCTATCCATTTACTAAGCCTTTACCCGTCAAATATGGGGATATGGTGCGAGTCCGTTTTGGTAATATCCAAATGAACCACCATCCCATGCATTTACATGGTCATCAATTCAGCGTTGTTGGAGCAGATGGATTCCCTATTCCTGAACATACACAAATTTTCAAAAATACAATACTCGTAGCCTCTGGTGAAACATGGGATATAAGTTTCCTAGCGAATAACCCAGGCATATGGCCTTTCCATTGCCATATGCCACACCATGTCACAAATAATGGCGCACTTGGTGTGGGTGGGATGTTTACTACGGTTCATTATTATTAAATAACTTTCTAATCTAGAATAATTGGAAAAAAGTTAAGTATTTCAATTGCTTTATGTTAGAGAAGAGCAGTAGGATAATATTGTACCAAAGAATTCCATAAATATTCCAATACTATTTGCTCTAAGGAGGCACTAACATGAGTTACAAAAATATTACCGTTGCTGGTAGTGGTGTTTTAGGAAGCCAAATCGCCTATCAAACTGCTTTTAAAGGATTTGCTGTCACTGTTTATGACATCAATGATGATGCATTAAAAATTGCACAGGATCGTATTACGAAACTAAAGCCATTGTATCAACAAGACTTAGGTGCAACACAAGAACATGTTGATGCTGCCTACGAACGCATAACTTTCAAAAGTGACTTAGCAGACGCTGTTGCAAACGCTGATCTTGTCATCGAAGCAATTCCTGAAGTTGTACAAATCAAAACAGATTTTTATACTACACTTGGCAAAGTTGCACCTGCAAAAACAATCTTTGCAACAAACTCATCCACATTATTACCAAGCCAATTTGCAGAAGCTACTGGTCGTCCAGCGAAATTTTTAGCACTACATTTCGCAAATACGATTTGGAAAAACAACACTGCTGAAATCATGAAGCACCCTGGTACTGATGCGCAAGTATTTGAAGATGTCATTGAATTTTCTAGAGCAATCGGCATGGTGCCACTTCCACTACATAAAGAACAACCAGGCTACATTCTAAATTCATTACTTGTACCTTTCTTAGATGCAGCTGAAATGCTACTCATGAAAGAAGTATCTGATCACGAAACAATCGATAAAACTTGGATGATTGGTACAGGCGCTCCACTCGGACCATTTGCGATTTTAGATATCGTCGGCATTAATACTGCACACAACATCGTATCGGCAAAAGCTGCTGCTACTGGTGATGACAACATGAAAAAATTAGCCAATCTTTTAAAAACTGAGTATATTGACAAAGGCAAATTAGGCCAAGCAACAGGTGAAGGATTCTATAAATATCCTAACCCTAACTTTGCGAAACCCGATTTTCTAAAAAGATGATCATTATACTAAAAAACGATGCACACGGTATTCTTATCTGTGTGCATCGTTTTTTCCTAGCTCGCGAATACGAGATTTAATTTTCTCCGCTTCACCTGGTCGAACAAAGTTTTCTGAAAGGATCTTTTTAACTCGTTCTACATCTTCACGGATTTTTGCTTCATCGTCCGTAGCTTCATACATACCTCCGGACAAAACTACTTCACTTATTAGTTTCCACAATTTTCTTTATCAATAATAATCTTCGCTTTCCGCATTGTTGTTGAATAATTTTCGTGAAAATACCATCTTTCATTAACTTGTCTTGGTTATTTAAATACATACTTTGTACACCTGAAATAAGCTATTCTTCAGTTATTGTATCTACCCAATAAGCATCGACTAAATCACGCCGCGTACAATAAAAAAGCTTCACTGCTACCTCGATTACATTATTAATACTATATTTATATCTCATTCTTACTTTCTGGATATAACAAGAGTACAATTTAGAAATATTTATAGATTTACGAATTTAATATTTCACTAACTGAACAATTTCATAATTCGCATTATCATCAATAAATACGAACATAATAAAGATAAAAAAATAAACTCGTTCACATCATTACGCTACAGACGGACGCTTTCCGCGGGCAAGCAAAAAAAGATCTCCAAGTCTATTTGGATTACATCAATTTAATTGAACAATACGAACCGACAGACTTTGTGCAGCGCGTGATTAAGTAATATGCACATGAAGGAAATTTCATACGCACAGCAGACATCTTAAATCGCCGTGGCTTTTGTATCGAAAATCGTGGCATTGAGCCATGAGATATTACAGAGATCATTATTAGTACTCCAGCAGAAGATGATGCTCTTCATAAAGAAATTCGCCGACTCTATTTGAATAAAACTTATACCAGAAGTTCTTCATCTAAGCCTTACGTGTTCCCGAAAAAATGAACCACTTTTTCGATAAGACAACTGTTGATCATGAAACTATAAAAATAAAATTGAAATATGAATGAATTTGAAAGTGCGTCGGTATTTGGCATCAGGGTTTAAAACAATCAAATTGCCTAGTAATAGGGACTATACTCATATATAATGAGTTGGAAGAACTATACTATTGAAAGTTGAATATATATTCATACATAGGAGGAAATTATTATGAGTTCATTAAACATTGGGGTTGTGCAAGCAGCTTCATTTACGGCGCCAGGTGATGGGGCAAAAACAAAGGAGACAAATTTACAAACGACTTTCCGTTATATCGATCAACTAGTATTCATGAATCCAACAGTTGATATGATTGTTTTTCCAGAATTATTTATCAATGGTTATGACGGAGATATTTGGCCTGAAATGGCTGAAACTATTCCGAGTGGACCCACAATTCAAGCGTTATGCCATAAAGCAAAAGAAGTGCAAAAATGGATTGTTCCAGGAACACTTGTCGAACGTGGGAATGATGGCAACCTATATAATACGGCATTGCTTATTTCTCCTGAAGGTGAGATTAAACTAAAATATCGAAAAGTGTTTATTCCTTTTCCTTTAGAGATTGCAACACCTGGAAATGAGTTCCCCGTGTTCGAAATTCCTGGCGTTGGAAAAGTGGGCTTTGTCATTTGTGCTGATGCACATTATCCAGAATCCATACGCAACTTAGTCATGAAAGGCGCGGAATTAATCATTAAGCCGACTTATCAAGGTGAATGGATTGGTGGATTACGCAATCACACACCTATTGCCATTACACGAGCGATCGAAAATCAATGTTATGTCATTAGTGTAAATCAAGCAGGACCATGTGGCATGGGGAATACGGTGGCGGTTGATCCTGAAGGGCGCATTATCGAAGAGTTGAACATCCATGAGTCCTTCACCTTTGTTTATGTTGACTTTGAAGAGGTGAGAAGAGTTCGCGAAACAGGATCATGTGGCATGTTTGGCTTCTTAAAAATGCTAAAAGAATTTAAAGATAACGGCTCCAATGTCGATGAATGTTATGTCAATGATATTTCACAGGCTCCTGTTTATAACGGTTTAACATTCCCACATCCAAAAGTGCCAACAGACATTATTCGCTACGACCGTAAAAAACCAACAAAAGTCTAATTAATTATCTAGTTTCAATCAATTAAAATATACACTAAAAAAGAATTCCTCTTGTAAAATAGTTGTCACTACAACATACTTTTTTACAAGAGGAATCTCTTTTGGCTAAGAATAGGACGATTTCCAACCTACTTCACAACCTTTTAGCAGAATTGAATGTTACCGATACCGGACAACATACACGGTTTCGATGCTACATTTCCTATGTAAATTACTACACATGGATTACGTCACCCTCATTGTAGTTTATTACTTGAAGCTGGTGTGAGTCTTAAGGAAGTTCAGGATCGTTTAGGGCATAGTGACATCCAAACTACTATGAATATCTATACACACGTAACAGAAAAAGCTAAAGAAGTAGTTGCTGAAAAGTTTGTAAAATATATAGATTTATAACTAAAAAATGAAATATTACATGCCATTGAATGAAATTAAATGCCACTGCATGAAATAAGGCAAAAAGAAAAAGCCTTGTATATCAAGGCTTCTCTAACTGTTTGAAATCCTATGAATTTCATTTATGGAGACGGCGGGTGTTCAGTCTATAAAACAGAAAAACCTTATTATATCAACGTTTGAAGGGCTTTTTTGAAGGTCAAAAATAGCTCTTACAAAGGAATTAATAAGGTTTGAAAAAATATGCTTACGGAGACTATTAAATAATGCAATAATATATCCTTCAAGACTTTATTGACATCATACGTATTCATTAGAAATATTATAATTGCATTCCAGTTATAGCCTGTTTAAAATGTATTTAAAATATCTTCGGCATTATTTATTAATTTTTTAAATCCAAATAGGTAATTAGTTAATTTTGAGTTCATAATCACAAAAAAGGGTTTAATATAAATAAAATTTCATAGTAGAATCATAAATTTATACTTTCAAAAAATTTTCTCTATCATTTGGCTCAAATAATATATGCCCCGTACTCGTTTCAAAATTAATTTCAAATAAATCTACATTTTTATTTTTAGATATATAATACTTTTGTATTATTTCATAATTACCTTTAATAACAAGACTATTATACTTAGTAAATTTATTACGTCTATAATTATAATATAAATTCCAACCACCTGTTCCAGACTCATTATTTATAAGAGGAAGAACTTCTTTATTTTCTAATTTCAAATAATCTCTCATTATATTATCATAAAGAATTGTTAATTGATTTTGAACATTTATTTCTTTTTCCAATGTTCTGTGAAATATATTTAGATAATTTTTATTATCAAAATAATATGATGGAATAGGTAATATTGTTTGTTTATACTGTCCAATAAAAGTAGGGGTAATATACACATAAGGTAAACATGGAATAATAGAAGAATTCCATTTTTTTATAATTTTTTCACTTTCGTCACTTGGTTCTTGTAAATCATTTAATATAGCCCAAATTATAAGATCCGTTGCTCTCTCTTCCTGATAACTGCCTTGATTATTTGCTTCACATACTAATCCTTTAATAAATCTATTTAAACAGCTAACTTTAGAGACATTAGTTTCTATATTAAAGTATGGTATACAATATCCTATGCCCTCCAGCTTCTCAACTACCCCTCTATATTCTACAATTTCTTTCTCGTCTTCAACTTTTTCAAAACTACTAAGTAAGGCATTCATGATACCGATTATTCTTCTAAAATCATCTGATGTTAGATCGTTAATAAATTTGTCACAGTCTTCTAAATCTTTCGTATTTTCACTCTGTTTAAAACCCTTTAATTTTAATGGATGTTGATCTGTTTTGTCTAACCTAATATATTTTTCCCAATAGATCATCCTACAACAAAACTCTATAAATCGCATTTCTACCAATTCTTCTATAGCGTTTTCATCATTTATTTTAGTATTATTAAACTTATAGAAAAAATCTAACCATTCATTATCAATCAAATTAATCCAGTTATTCTCATGTTGTATTTCTAATTCTAAATCAAATACTTCTTGGGATTTTTCATTTATTTTACATTTAAAAATTTCATATGGTACTAGTTGAACACCACCATTTATATCAATAAAAAATTGCTCTGCTTCTGAAAGTGATGTATCAACAGTTATTACATCAACACTTACTTTATCAAGAAGAAAGTTTTTAAAATCTTGATAGTCTTCTTTTTTTAAATTGCTATGTAATTCTTTATCAAGATTGATAATTGCATTTTCAGCATACGAACTACCTCTATACTCCTTAAATTCCTTACTAAAAAATTCTTTGCAAAAGTTATTCATCTTTTCTCTATATTCAAATTCAAAATTACACAGTATGGTTTTATTGTCTATTTTCTCTTTATCTAATATTCGTACTATACTAGCTAACGTAAAAATTCTTTGCTGCCCATCATAGATGAGAATTCTATTATTACCTTGTTCAAAGATTGTAATAGCACTTAAAATTATATCTTTTTCTCTATCGCTTTCAAACTCCTTGATTAGGTAACTTAATAAATCTGATTTATCTGGTAAGCCAAAATGGTTCCCCATACAATAGTCTCTTTGAATCGCAGGAATAACAATTTCTCTAGTAGCATCACAAAGTAATTCCCTAATTAAAATATTTTTCCCTATTAATTCTTTATTTTTGTCAGCCACTTTTATAGACTTATCATTAAATTTATTAACTGGATTTAAACTTAAAAGTTTATCGTTTTCTTTTGTCTGTTTGCTTACATATCGATTTATTATATACTTTCCTGATCCCTGAATTGTATCTTCAAATACCATCTTATCCATAGGGAAATAATGATTAGACCTATGTTTTATGTTCTCAAATTGCTCCTTCAGAAAAGAAGTATCTTGAATATCCGGTTCATTGTTAGACAACGCATCAAAATAACTATTGAAAAAGTATACTTCACTACCTCGAACATTTTGTTTTATATAATCAAAAATTATTTTATCAATTGAACATTCTAAATGTAATATCTCTGCAAATAGGTTATTTGTATTAGCTTTATCAACATATTTATTAACTAATTCAAAGAATCTCGTATTTGGTTTATACCTATATAAAGTCTTATATGCTTTTTGAGTAACCTGATAATCTGCTTGTAAATTTTGAATTAATTCATTCAAAACATTTTTATATACCATCATTTGTTTCAATAAATTTATTTGATATTTTTTAGCTGGAATTTTAAACCCAGTATATCCTATGCTATCATTAGTTAAATAGCGGGAAAACATGGTATTTATACGATTTTCTTTTGTTTTATCCGGATTTTTATACCCTAACTGGATTGTATTATATACTTCATCTACATACAAAAGCTCAATTAATTGTTCAAATAACCTTGATACAGCAAGTTTATAATCCGATTCCTCTAAAATTCGATCTAATATATCCTTCTCATCATCCGATAATCTACTAAAGTTTAATGCATTAAAAATCATAAGATCAGCCCTTATTCTGTCACCAACAGAAAATCTTGTTTTATTACAATTTAAGTTAAGAAACTCTGAAATTGGTGTATCACTTGTTACATTTAGTAATAGTTGAACATTTTCTCTTAAAAAAGTTACAAAACTATCCTTCTCATTACCGTCAAGAATAACATTTTGAATTTCTTCCTTTATAGCTAAATAGTTATATGCAAGACGCCTCTTATCAGATTTAGCTACGTTATTCTCTAATGAATGAGTTACAAATCCTTTCTCATTTAATACTTTTATAAAAAAAGATCTTTTATGTAATAAATTTACTATGTGAAAATCCCTTACAAATTCTAAATCTAAAAATGAAGCTTGCATATCTAGCGCTTTAAAGAGAAGTAAAAGAGTAATCATTCTTTGCTGTCCATCAACAATCTCTATGTTATCCTTATCGTCTATGTACAATGTGAAAAGCGCTATTGATTTTGAAGTTGAACTTTTAAATGCCTTTATTAAATCTTTAATAAGTTTAACTGCCATTTTTCTATTCCATTTATAATTGCGTTGATACATAGGAATAAAAATTTTTGATTCTTCAGTACTGTTAGATAACTGGTGTTTTACAGCATCTATAAATTCCCCTAAATTAATAGTTCTGCCACTAAGCATATGCAAATCATTTTGTTTTATTGTAACCATTTTGTCGCCCCCTTTAATTCTTCTCTATAATTTGATATCAGCGTTCCTAATTTATTACTTACAAACTCTTGATATTCAGGAATAAATTCTTTAGAAAAAGGACTGTACCCCTCATTACTATACTTAATATCTGGTTCATTGTTATAATCTATAGAGCTTAAGATTTCTATTATAGAATCACGTTCTTTTACTGTATTTAAGGATTCTAAATCCATATATGTTAAAAAGGTTTCGTTTTGGTTTAATATTAAATAATTTATTAAATAACTAAGATTAAA
Source organism: Lysinibacillus sp. NPDC097287 (assembly GCF_044761695.1). Lineage (NCBI taxonomy): Bacteria > Bacillati > Bacillota > Bacilli > Caryophanales > Bacillaceae > Lysinibacillus > Lysinibacillus sp. NPDC097287. The sequence continues at coordinate 10,831 of NZ_JBIWCX010000014.1, read as the reverse complement.
TTCTTTATGATTATTGTCTATTAAAAGAATTTGATATGCTAGCATCAAAATTTTATATTCCGCTATATTTAATTTATATTGCTTTCTTTTTTCGTACCTATAAGGTTCGTCGTAAAAGATAACTTCATGATCATATATGCTACCTATTTTCTCTTTCCACAGCTTATTGCTATCTACCTCAATTTTTTCAAATAATTCAAACAGACTTCCTTCCTTAGTAGAATCTCCTCGTTTTCCACAAAAATCTGAGAAATCAATAGAAAAATTACTATATTCAAAATCAGATCCTATATATTCTTGTATAGATGTTTCTTTAGAATTACAAACACTAGTGAAAAAATTTATAGGTGACTTTTCAACGATTTCAATATTGTATCCATCAGAATTTGGATTAAAATATTTCAGCATATTTCTTCCAAATGATTTACTATACGATAAAAATTGTAGATTCTCCCCTTGAATATGCTTTTTGCAAGCCTTTAAAATATCCTCAAAATTGTAATATACTATTTTTAGGGGTGATATTCCATCGTTACATCTATAAAGATTAACTTCTCTTTTTATCCAAAAAATATTATAATAATACCCTATGCCATCAAATCGTATCTCTTCATATTTATCATTGAATATATAATGTTTGAAAATTGTTGAAATATTCCCTTTATACTTTTCTTTTAAATCCAATGCCAAGTTACAATAGCGCATATACTGAATATAAGCTTGAACTTGAAATAAATTTATATTAAGACTTTGTTCATCGCTAGTAATTCCAAATAGTTTCTTTTCTAAACTAGAATTTTTAACAATATATCTTTTCAATTCATTCGAAATTCTAGTAAATTTAAGTTTATTAGCATTGTATTCAGTCGAATAAATATAAAATAAATTTTCAAAGAAAATATATAATTCATCTTCTAGACAATCTTTTAACAAAATATGTAGCTTACTCCAATCCAACATCATCTTATAAAAATTTTCAATCCCATTCGCAACCCTATCACTACCACTAACCTCCAAAGTAATTGGAACAGATCGTGCATTATTTAAACAAATACTTCGTATTTCATCTATATCTTCTTGTATTTCAAACTGTTCTCCATGTAACTGCTCTCCAGTAGGTCCCATTTTATAATTAGAAAGATGGAATAACTGTATTAATTGCTTCTCATGACATTCGAGCTGTTCAAAGTACTCTCGTAGAAAATCTCCTTTATTTTTTTTAGAGTCTGTTAAAGTATGCGTTGCTATCAAATGGCAAAAATCAATTACTACTCCAAATAGATTTTTTTCTTTTTTCTTACTTCTACTATTACATTCTTTTGCCAAACTAAAATTTTCATAGCTATACCCACAATTACTTCCTAACTTCCCCCCATCTGTATAAGGTGTTATATTTTCGAAACCTATCTTTATACCTGGAAAACCCTCAACAATATTTACAAATAAATCAATTTCTTTATCTTTCGTAAAAGTGCCACATATCAATTCTCTTGATTGATTTCTTAATACGCAATTAAATTTTGGATTATCTACACATCCATATACGCATCCTGTATGTAGGATAATCAAGATTTTATTATCTATTATTTTTTTATCTAATCTAGCTTCTCTATCTTCCGTTTCTGACAGGTTGGAGGTAGTTGACCTAGTTAACCCGCTATAGTATTTCGCTATTTCATTGGCGAATTTACAGATTTTCTGAAATAAGTGCTGCTCCTCTAAATCAGATAATACTTCTGATAAAGACATATAATTTAATGAACCTTCTTTGTCTAAGGATGTACCAAACTTTGAAGCAGGACTATGAATTACCGTAATCATTGCTTTATTTTCATCAAAAGCTTGTTTTATAATTTCCAAATTTTCATTTTCTTTATCATGTTCAAAATCCGAACGATTAGTATGTAATTCTATTTCTTTGAATTCCTTTGATATTTCAAGCAAGTTTTTTATATCCGATTTTTTTATAAATCTCATCGTTCCACTTCCTCATTTTTTTACTTTTATCTATACATAATCAAATCAATTAATGGCATAAAATCAAGAATATTCAGTTTTAAAAAATCACCTCATATCTATTTTAAACATAGTGCCATTAATAAAATTTTCCATAAAAAACGTGGAAAACATTGTGTATCAAGGTTTCCCACGTTTCTTGTATTTGTGCCTGACACTTAGTATATTATGTTACTAAGTTTATCTAACTATCTTATATATGACATTTCAATTTATCATTTTATAACATAAAATATAATTTGATCACCAATAATGACCTATAAATCTTTCTCTATCAATAGTCTTCTAAAATTAGAAAAGCACACTTTCTCAAATTCAACAACTTCATTTTCAACAGCAGAATAAAGTTTTGGTATATCCGTGGGATGAATAGGATTTCGATTAATTCGAGCAAATGGTCCATCCGTTTCAAAAAGCATTTGTTTAACTGGAATATTAGCAATTATATTTAATCCGTTTTTGGTCATTAACATTTTCGGATTTATAGAAAAATAATACCCTTTCTCAGCAGCTTGCTTTAAAACACTAATTTTTCCCGTATACCAATGAAAGATTGCATGTTTAACTTCATTCTCTATTAAAATATCCAATACTTCTCTCTCTGCACCTTTACTGTGAATAGTATATATACGCCCTATATTAAAAATTGGGCTAGTTACGTAACGAAAAGCTTCTATTTGAATACTTTTTTCTCTATCGCCTATTCCAGAAAAAAAATCTAACCCTACCTCACCAACATACCTTGTAGTATCGATATATTTTTCAAAAAGCGTTTTATTTAACACATATTCAGTTGAAACTTGCGGATGATATCCTAAACAAAGTCGAATATATTTAAAATTTGAAAACCTAGAAAAATGCTTCTCATATAACTCTGGCAAATTTGTTACAAACAATGTGTAAATTTTATTCTTTTCATACTCTAAGGCCAAATCATACGGATTAGGATAAAAATCAATATGCACGTGCGTATCGATGTAAGTCATACTTTTCCATATACCTTTCAAATTCATTAACAAACTTATTTAGCATTTCATTTGTTTTAACTAAATAATCTACATCGTCATAATATCTTTGCTTAATTTTTAATTGAGCTAAAATTGAATTATTTTTTATAAGCTCTACATATTGCTTAAAATATTCTATATTAGAAATATATTCATAGTAATAAACATCTGGCTCAATTATCATTTCTTCATAATCGAAGTGGTATAAACAATCATATTCTTCATTGTTATACGCAGCCATTGATATTTTTCTTAGCAAACATGGTATGCATACACCACACTGACCCTCATGTGATTTAAGATTATGGGACCTTCCAGCTCCACAAGTGAAAGAATATTTAATCACATTTTTAAAATCTATATCCATTTCATTTATCGATTCACCTTTAGTTTTATATAAAAATCGATGTTCCACTTTAACATCTATTTTTAATTCAGCCAATAAATTATTAAACTCAAATAACGTCTTAGGATGCGTCGTTTTTGTTGTAAATCTCCCATAAAGATTCGGATTTAATGTCAAAATACCGTTTTCATAAAGATTAATTTGTTTGGACTGATTATAATATGCCTTAGCTACCGCTAAAGAAAAATAGAGCAATGAGCGAGTTGCTTGAATATGCCATTTTTTCTTATCTACGGGTTTCTCTATCAAAATTATATCAGGAGTAGGATTTAACATTTTCTTGTAAAAATCGGCTAGTAGCCTTTGTTTAGTTGCTTCTTCATGTTTATTTAAAAATCCAATATAATCACTGGCAATTTCATTTTTGAAATTATAATATGCACCAGTTAAAGAGTCTAATCCACCTGAAAATAAACTAACAATTCGTTGACTAGGACTGTCTAATGACAATTTCATCTGTGCTTCTTTTTTTTCTATTAATTCTTTATTAAAAAGTCTAAAAGAAATTTGATAATCCTCACTAGAAACCCATTTTAATAAGTGTTTAATTTTTTCGGTTAATCCTTGCCAAACTTCAACTTGAAAAACTGGAATTTCGATAGCTAGCTTTGTTTTCCTTGCCGTTATAGATACATCTGCACAATAAATTGCACCCATTACAGTAATTAAATCAACAATAGTTTTATCATTGTCATTAGAATAATCGATTTCAAAACCCGGCATTAATTGAATATGTAGGTTCTCATTTACTAAACCATTCATTAGAACTCACCAAATGACACATTTTTAGCAGCTTCAACAACTGATTTTAATACCTGTTTGAACTCCAATTCTTTTGCTATATATTGCTCAATTCTACGCTGCGTTTCATTATTTATAACTTGATTTGCGACATTATTAACCATTGAGCCGATGTCTTCGTAATCCAGTTCATCATAAACTTCTTTTAATGTATCATGTAATTCCCCTATGAGTATTTGCTTTACTACATTAAATAATAATTTTTTGATAAAACTCGTTAGAACTAAGTCTTCATTCTTCAAACAATTTGTCATTGTAATTTTAAAGCTTCTTTCTAAAAGAGCTTTATCTGCGAATAAATTATCCTCATTATCTATTAAATCCAAGATATGATTTATAAATTGCTCGGTTGTAATGGGATCGTTTTTATTTCTTGCTGAGTAATGCCATTAAAGCCTTCCTTACTTAAAACTTCAAATTGATTAGAAATGATACTGATACATTTGTTTAAAGTTTCTTCGTCTAAAAATTCTGTATTTATTCTTTTCAAAGTAATTATTTTCTTTGTAACATCTGGTGTTTTGTCATTGATTTTTTCAACAGGTACATCTTGCAGCATTTTCTTGATTTCTTTATTAAGCTTTCTTTTTGAAGTTCCCATAAACACTCACCTTTTCTTATATGCTAAAAAACGATAATTATTTGAAAACAATTGAACTTAATAATTTATTTCATCTCAACCTCTACACCCCATGTATCAGCATCAAAACCTGCATCAATAAATAACTTCTTACATGTCGTGTAAATACTTTTTGCACTAAAATTAACTTCTATAAAATGCCCATTCGGTAATTGCTTAGCACTACGCATCTCGTTATTCTTTTCTACTGATATTAGTAACGATCTCGTCTGCAACAATTCTTGGTAGTACTCAGGATTATTTTTGTAAATGAACAGAATAGTATGTTCTAAAACTTCTCTCCAAACTTTTACCTTAGTCGTTTCATCACCTATGAATAATAAGCGTGGCGAGCTACCTGTTACATCATTGTCTTTAATACTAGCTAGTCCAAAATACGGCCATGCTAAAATGAACTTTTCATATAATTTTTCTGTTCTGTCAGTGATTGCTTGTTCATCCCAAGTATTATATTTAACGAGATCCTTATTCAATTCAAAATTGCTCTTACTATAATATTTTTTCTTAGTAGAGAATGATTCGTTCGATAGCTCTGAATTATAGCCACTTAATGTTAAGTTCCCAATAACATGCAAATATTTTTCGTGAACTCCTTCAAAATTGCTACCTAATTCAGCTTCCCAAGATTCAGTTAAAGTTTGTGGCATGATATGTTCAATGGTAGCCTTAGTTAAATCGACTTTCTCTTTATGACCATAATTTTCTTCAAGCACGCTCAAAATAAACTTACATTTTTCCCTCTTATCTCCGCCCCCATACAACGATGAATGCTTTAATTCATGAAGAACTTCTGTATCCTTAGGGTAGCCTCTCACTTGTAAAAATGCTTTTAGTTCCTGAATAGAGTCTTCTTCACTATAAGGCTTTAGTTGGTTATATAAGGAACCAAACATTTTGTTTAATGGTTTAGATTCAATATTGCACACATATCTTCTAACTATGAAATTATCTATAATGAATAAAATTTCAATAAATTGCTCCAATGAGTACTTCTTAAAATCATAATCACGATAAATATATAGCAAAAATGGAAATGCTGTACGAGCTTCAAACTGCTGAATCCTTTTTAAGTAGTATCTAATCTTTTCATTAGCTTCTTTTTCTGGGTGTAGTAACTTATCATAATATGTCGCAAATATAGCTAACTCTTTTAAGTAGTCAATTACATTCATTTTGTCCGCTTGCTGCTTTAGCTTTACATAGACATCCTTCTTTTTAACATTTAAATTTACACCTATTAAAAAATGTCTAATAAACTCAGTTAATGAGTCACCAAGATTCGTTTGCATCCGTAACCAATAACCCATATACATTTCTTCTTGCTCTGACGGATCAATACGCATGAATAAATAGTTTCTTATTAAATCTGCCTCCGTTAAGGGCTGTCCTTTTGCATTTAAACTTTCAAATACTAAATAAGGATTATCATCAGGTGAAAGTACAATGCTTACAATTGATAAATTTTGTAGAATTCCATTTTTTAATTGCTCTATATCAATAGTTAAATCATTCAATTTATTTTTAAAATAGTAGTAGCATTTTACAAGACCACTCTCTTCATCAGCCGCTTCTATTTCCTTTTTAATAATCCTTTTAAAAATTTCTTTATCGATTTGCGTCGGTAGTAACTTAAAATATTCTTCGCCTTTTTTAAATCGATTTACAAGCATCGTTTCGTTAATTTCAGCAGATAATTCTCCAAATTCTTCTTCTTCAGCTTTGTCTCTAATAACACTCAATAAAATAAGCAATGTAGTTAATCGTTGTTGTCCGTCAATAACTAAAAACTGTTGCACTCCGATAGGATTAGCATTTACAGGAATAGACACAATTGAGCCAATAAAGTGGTTGTCATATTGCTGTTCTTCCTCAACCAGCTCCATTAAATCTTCCCATAATGTCAGCCATTGTTTTTGATCCCAACTATATGTACGTTGAAACATCGGTATTATATATTGTTTCGAACCTTCAATTATTTCTTGTAGATTTGTTTCATTGGCTTTCATTAATATCACTCCAAGTATATAGAATGGATTTAGGCAAAGTTACTTTCAAATAATCATAAATTCATAATCATATTTTACCATATTTATACTTAATGTATAATAAAAGCATAATTCAATCATCCCCCTTAGGCTTTCTATTAGTGTATTTTCGCTATAACACGTACTTACAAGATACAAGTAGATAATCTCATTTAGTTTAATCATGTACTATTTTTAAAATTAAAAGAACCTAATTTGTTTTATTATTTGAGGTGAGCAAATGTTCGTAGCTATCGATCTAAATGGAGAGAAGCAATTTGCCTTTCATGATGATAAGGTACGTTTAAAGTCTTTATCCGCTGCAAAAGAACTTTATTGTCCAAACTGCCAAAAGCAAGCCTTCTTTAGGGGAGGGCCAAAGCGCATACATCACTTTTATCATGAGGCTCATGTTGAATGTAGTTTTGTTGGGGAGCCTGAAACACAGGAACATCTTGGAGGTAAATTAGCAATTTATAATTGGTTAAAGGAGCAATATCCGAATGCCTATGTCGCATTAGAAGAACGAATTACTAAGACAAATCAAATTGCCGATGTATACGCGGATCTTGGTAATGGTCAAAGATTTGCATTTGAGGTACAGTGCGCGGATCAAACAGCTGAAAAGTGGCTGGAACGCCGTAAACTCTATGCAATAGCAGGTATAACAGACATCTGGCTATTTGGCGCTAATTATTATAAAGAAATTGATACTGAAGGTATTGAGGAAGACGAAATTGTTCTCCGATTAAAGTACTTACAGCAAACTGTTAATGAAAAAGAGCGTTGTGTTTACTATATTGATGTGAAAAATAATCTCGTAAAACATATAGGAAAATTTTTCGGTATTTCCTATCGCACCGAAACAAAAGCTGCTGTAAAGATGCAACAAATCCCTATTAATGAAATGAAAATTTTTAAAATCCCATCACCTTGTAAATACCTTTTAGGAAATAAACTTTCATTTGAAAAGCTTCAAGAATATTTTATAGCTAGAAGCAAGGAAGCAGCTGAACTATGGCATGAACGTAAGAAGCAAAACGCAATAAGAATGCAAAGAATCCAACAAAGAAAAGAGCAGCAAAAGAGATTCCATCTATATAAAAAGTATTTGAATAACTTTAGTATCGAAAAAGTATTGCAGCGGATGTCACATAGGGAACAAATTCTATTTAAACGATTAATAAAGGAATACGGTTTGACCGATTCAAATTTCCCTGGCATCTTCAATATTCAAATGGAAGATTATAAATGCATTCAGACGCCATATCCTTTGTGGCAATTGCTCGTATTTCATAAAGCTATTAAGCATAATTACAGTAAAAAACAATTGATCTTTTCAAAATATTTATTTCAGGATATAAAGGAGCAACTCAGATATGATGTTAGGGATAGTAAAGAAGTTGCTACTTTAATTCACAGCTATCTAGTTCTCCTAGAGAAGAGCGGATTTTTGGATAAAAAAACATTTTATCGAAAGTATACTCATCCATTCACAATTGAAAATAATGTATTACCAATTGTTAATAATAAAGAACTTAATGCAAATGTCGGCTTATATTTTTCTGAATTTAATCTATTAGAGATTGGATGGGGTGACTACTATACTACTAGTGTATTTATAGACAGTGAGGAACAAAAAGATTTGAAAAAAGGTGTGAACTATTATCAAAATCTCGTAATTAATAGAATGGAATCCCCTCTTCATATTGAAGAAGGTTTAATCGAATGGTTCCAACAAGCCGCATTGAAACAATCTATCCAATTAGAAGAAAATGAAAAAGAGTTTATTCATGAATTTAAAAAGCTAGTACTAGAGGGTGAATTTATCTCACAGGCAGTGTATGATACGTTTTTTGCATTAATAGAAGGAAAATTCAATTAATTTAGTGTGATACTAATTATACATCAGTATGAACACCAACATTCATACTGAATATTCATTTTTTATATTTACAACCACGAACAAATGTTTTATCATAATCTTATATTAATAAAACACAAGGGAAAACCCCAACTCATAAAGTGACTCATACTGTCACTTTATTAGAGTTGGGGTTTTTTTGCCTTGTATAGGAGGAAAATAAAAATGCAAGATCAAGATTTAATTTTTTTATTAGAAAACGTTGCTTCAGCAAAAACAATGGCAAAACATTTACATGTATCTGAAAAAATTATCGAAGAATTATGTGAAGAAGGCAATTTGAAAGCAAAACGTTTAAACAACGAATGGGCAATCTTAAAGAATCAAGAATTACCTTGTTTAAATTTCTTGCAATTTGAGAAATCAGTTAAGAATTTATCACCTGTGCTGCAAGAATTTAATAACAGTAACGAATCACTTCAAATTTCATTTAACTTCGATACTTTCGAGCTTTTTATCGATAAATTCGACAATAGAATTCCAAGCAATTTTACTGAAATTCTATATAAGAATGAAGGAGTCAAAAATGTTTTGAACCAAACTATTCTACTAATTAGATGCTACGAGTTGTATTTAGCAGAAAAAACAGATTGGGATTTAATTATTGAATTAATTCAATACACATCACGAAAAAAAGTGATAACAACAAAATTTGAATATAATTATTATGATTACGATCCTGATTACGATTTCGTAGATTTAGAAGGAATAGAATACTGGCCATATAAATTAACCAAAGATCCCTATTATTTAACGATTCAGGGTGTTTGGATTGATAAAGTTATTTTTAATGTAGATTGCGATTTGATATCGAAATATGTAGTAGTATTTGAAACTAATTTTAATGTAACTCCATGGGCTAAACCATTAGACAAAATTTTAAATGAAGTAAACAACGGCGCTTCCGAGCTAGATGCTTTTGGATTTGTAGCAATTTTCGATTCTAAAGAAGAAGCTTGGGATTACGCAAGGAAACTATACCCTAAGATTGATTTAAAACAAGCTATTACAGAGAAATATTATTCCAAGTTTCCTGAAGCTAAAGAAATTATTAAGTAACTATTAAAAGTGTAGAGGCAATTAAATGCTTCTACGCTTTTTTCACCATATATCCAAATATCGCTCAAGTAAATGGGTTAGATGGAAGTAAGTAATCAAGCAATTCCTTTTGTAATACTTTATGATTGATTCATGCTTATCTACCATTGCTGCTACTTCTGATGAATTTTAGGTTTTGTTTAGCTTCAGCTTCTGTGCAAATGTTGAAACAATACTTCTTCATTAATTATACTGTTTAGTTTTCAACTTTTGCTTTCCCCTCAATCTTCATGCTATCTTTTTTAAATAGAACTGATTCGCGCATCTTCCGCTGTATTTAAGCCGATCCATGATTTATTTGATTTGCTAGACAAACGTTAGCCAATTAGACTTGTTATTACTCAACATAAAATAATGATGATATTTTATTAATGATTAGACTTTATATAAAAATTCAAACTCGAATATTGATTATGAACTGTTTACCAAAGGTGCGAACTTAAATTAAGATTTTTACAAAAAACGCGAACTCGGATTGAGTTTTTTACGAAAAGTGCGAACTCGGATTGGTTTTTTTACGAAAAGTACGAACTCAGATTGAGTTTTTTACGAAAAAGTGCGAACTTAGATTGAGTTTTTTACAAAAAGTGCGAACTCAGATTGAGTTTTTTACAAAAAGTGCGAACTCAGATTGAGTTTTTTACAAAAAGTGCGAACTCAGATTGAGTTTTTTACGAAAAGTGCGAACTCAGATTGAAATTGTTGCTCTTCAACGCAGTAGGTTAATTTTTTCTTTCGAGTGGTAAAAAAAGAAGAATTCAACCCTATAAATTACTAAATAGACTTTCTCACTGTAAAAAACTATTCATATGTTACAAAGGGCACTGCCTGTCTTTTTTGAGACAATAAGAAAACACCTTATTGTACAGCCAGTTTACGGTATTTTACCGGAGACTGGCTGTTTAATTTTGTTTG
>NZ_JBIWCX010000013.1:0-140194 GCF_044761695.1 Lysinibacillus sp. NPDC097287 | reverse complement strand
CTTTTTCTTTTTGATCTTCTTCTTTTTCGACCATGATTTCAGCAGTTTGTGCCTCGTCTGTCATGCCAACAAAGATGTTTAGATGCTCAGTTAAAATTTTTGCTCCAAGCGAAATCGCCTCTTTCGGACCGATGCTTCCATCTGTCCACACATCAAGCGAAAGTTTGTCGTAGTCAGAAGACTGACCAACACGAGTGTTCTCCACTTGGAAATTGACGCGTGATACTGGAGTGTAAATAGAGTCGATCGGGATCACGCCGATAGGAAGATCCTCACGTTTGTTTTGATCAGCAGGAGTGTAACCACGGCCGCGTTGAGCGTACATACGCATACGTAAATGACCGTTTTTAGCGATTGTTGCAATATATAGATCTGGATTTAAAATTTCTACGTCACTGTCATGTGTAATGTCAGCAGCCGTAACTGTTCCATCACCTTTAACATCAATCTCAATAACTTTTTCTTCGTCAGAGTAGATTTTAAGAGCAAGCTTTTTCACGTTCAAGATAATTGAAGCAACGTCTTCTACTACGCCTTCTACAGTTGAGAATTCGTGCAGTACGCCGTCAATTTGAATTGAAGTAACAGCAGCCCCTGGTAATGAAGACAGAAGGATGCGACGTAAAGAATTACCCAAAGTATTTCCATATCCGCGTTCAAGCGGTTCTACAACAAACTTTCCATATTTGGAATCTTCGCTGATCTCCACCGTTTCAATCTTTGGTTTTTCAATTTCGATCATTTCATTTACCCTCCTTCAAAACATCGAATGTATAGGTTCTTTCCATCATAGATTCGATCGTCAATGACGTATCGTTTTTTATTTGCACAAGACAGTCTGTACAAGAAATGATGTTCTCATTCAATATGAGACGCACCCATTACACGCGACGACGTTTTGGTGGGCGGCAACCATTATGAGGAACTGGAGTAACGTCTTTAATAGCAGTTACTTCTAGACCAGCACCTTGAAGTGCACGAATAGCAGCTTCACGACCAGCACCAGGACCTTTAACAGTTACTTCTAACGTTTTCAGACCATGCTCAACAGACGTTTTTGCAGCAGTTTCAGCAGCCATTTGGGCAGCGAATGGAGTAGATTTACGTGAACCACGGAAACCTAAAGCACCAGCACTTGACCAAGCAACAGCGTTACCTTGCATATCTGTAATCGTTACAATTGTATTGTTAAATGTAGAACGAATGTGTGCAATACCAGATTCGATATTCTTTTTCACACGACGTTTACGAGTTTGTTGTTTACGAGCCATGTTAAGAAGGAACCTCCTTTACTTAATTATTTTTTCTTGTTCGCAACTGTTTTACGAGGACCTTTACGCGTACGCGCATTGTTCTTCGTATTTTGACCACGAACAGGTAAACCACGACGGTGACGGATACCACGGTTACAACCGATTTCCATCAAGCGTTTGATATTTAATGAAGTTTCGCGACGTAAGTCACCTTCAAGTTTGTAAGAGTCTAATTGTTCACGGATTTGGTTTAATTGTTCTTCAGTTAAGTCGCGTACGCGGATATCTTCAGAGATACCTGCATCAGCTAATACTTTTTGTGCAGAAGTTTTACCAATACCGTAAATGTAAGTTAATGAAATTACAACGCGTTTATCGCGAGGAATGTCAACACCAGAAATACGTGCCATGTACGTTGTGCACCTCCTTTATAATCAACCTTGTTTTTGTTTGTGTTTAGGATTTTCACAGATTACCATTACTTTACCGCGTCGGCGAATTACTTTACATTTTTCGCAGATCGGTTTCACAGATGGTCTCACTTTCATCTAACCTAACCTCCTTAGTAGTCCGGAGCGCAAAAGATTATTTAAAACGGTATGTGATACGACCGCGAGTTAAATCGTAAGGAGATAACTCGATAGTAACCTTATCTCCAGGTAGAATGCGGATAAAGTGCATACGAATCTTTCCAGATACGTGTGCTAAAATCACATGTCCATTTTCTAATTCTACCTTAAACATCGCGTTTGGCAAAGTCTCAACAACTGTCCCTTCGACTTCAATTACATCATCTTTCGCCATCTACTCTGTCTCTCCTCTCTATATGCAAATTAAAGTTCTCATCGTTACATCAAACGGATATCTGCTGCAACTATAGACGCAACCTCGTTTCAACATATGTTTGGATTGTATGAGAGATATTTGAAAGACGCTCGTCTGGTTTCGTTTCACACAATCCACGGAATAGACAGAACCAGTAAGGGCGCTGTATCTCCCATGTTTACACGAATACCGGAATGTCTTGGATGAGAAATTCATACCCGTTACACAGATGCTTCCACGAAACCCATTATACTCTCTCAAATGTAATGTTGTACACTTTGAAAGAAATATATACCAGGCACAATATGCTTTTGCAACTCTCAAAAAATTATGTTTCGTTGTTGCTTCCGCATGCCTCCCGCGGAAGCAGTATTCTGCGCCCGGAGCCGGGTATCAGCTGCGGCTGCTCTGTAGTAGAGCGTCAAGATCAGCAAATACTTTATCAATATCTTGCTGTCCATCAATATTTGTTAACACACCTTTAGCTTCATAGAAATCAAGTAAAGGTTGTGCTTGATTCATATTTACTTCCAAACGATTTGCAACAGTTTCAGGATTATCATCCGCACGTGTATATAGCTCGCCGCCATCTTTATCACATTTTCCTTCCTCGGCAGGAGGATTGAAAATTAAGTGGTAAGATGAACCACAAGTTTTACAAATACGACGACCTGATAGACGAGCAATAAGTTCTTCTTTTTCAACTTGGATATTTAACGTATGTTCAATTGCTTTGCCAAGATTAGCAAGAATGCCATCTAAAGCTTCAGCTTGTGGAACTGTACGTGGGAATCCATCTAATAAGAAGCCCTTTTCACAGTCGGCTTTTGCAAGTCGCTCACCAACGATACCAATAGTTACTTCATCAGGTACTAGAGCACCTTGATCCATAAATGATTTCGCTTGTAAGCCTAGTTCTGTACCGTCTTTAATAGCGGCACGGAACATATCGCCTGTAGAAATATGAGGAATTGCGTACTTCTCAACAATTTTATCTGCTTGTGTACCTTTACCAGCACCAGGCAGACCCATTAAAACGATATTCATACGGTAATAATCCCCCCACAAAAGGTTTGTTGATCTCAGGAAACGTGTACCGTTCCCTTGAAATCAACATTATTTCATAAAGCCTTTGTAGTGACGTTTAACAAGTTGAGATTCTAGCTGTTTCATAGTTTCTAGCGCGACGCCGACTACGATAATTATACTAGTACCACCGATTTGCACTGAAGCAGGCAAATTCATAAAATTAATGAATAAAATCGGCATTACAGAAATAACAGTTAAGAAAATCGCACCAACAAAAGTCAGACGATATAACACGCTTGTTAAATACGTTTGAGTGTTTTCACCAGGGCGAATACCCGGGATATAAGCACCTTGTTTTTTCAAGTTATCGGCCACATTTTCTGGATTCACCTGAATGAATGCATAGAAATATGTGAACGCGATGATCAAAGCAATATAAATCATCATTCCAACAGGCTTTTCATAATTGAAAGTGTTTTGAATGAACGTAGTTACATTGTTTTCACCAAAGAACGGAACTAACGTTTGAGGTGTCACAAGAAACGCTGATGCAAAGATTACAGGAATAACCCCTGCAGCATTTACTTTTAACGGCAAGTGCGTTTGTTGACCACCAGTTTGTTGATTACGTTCAGTAACTCGTTTTGCATACTGAATTGGAATTTTTCGTAGTGCTTGTTGCACATAGATAACGCCAACAATAACTGCAAGTAAGATTAAAGCGAGTAATACAAGGACTACAATGTTAATGAACAGTGCATCACCAGCATCCTCGATTTGTTGTGCATAAACTTGGTTTGCTGCTGTGGGTAAAGCTGCAACGATACCTGCGAAGATTACTATAGAGATACCATTACCAACACCATGAGCAGTAATTTGTTCAGCAAGCCATACAATAAATGCTGTACCAGCTGTCAATACGATTGAAATCGTAACGTACGTTAGGACTCCTTCTTCTTTAATCAATGACCCACCATACATTTTGTTAAAACCAAATGACATGGCAAATGATTGAATGAAAGCAAGTATAATCGTAAAGTAGCGAGTAAATTGTGCAAGTTTACGTCTTCCGACTTCACCTTGCTTTGCCCATTCAGCAAACTTCGGTACTACGTCCATTTGCAATAATTGAACAATAATTGAGGCTGTGATGTAAGGCATAATTCCCATCGCAAAGATAGAGAAGTTTGCCAAAGCACCACCGCCAAAAGTATTCAGGAAACCAACGAGATTGAACTCATCAGTTGCCTTTAATACATCAGCGTCAACGTTAGGTACTGGTACGAATGTGCCAATACGGAAAACAATTAACATTAAAAGTGTGAAAATGATTTTATTTCGTATATCTCGAACACGCATAAAGTTAGAGATCGTCTGAAACATTAAATCACCTCAGTAGTTCCGCCGGCATTTTCAATTGCTTCTTTAGCCGAAGCTGAGAATTTATGAGCTTTTACTGTAAGCTTTTTGTTAAGAGTTCCGTTTCCAAGAACTTTAATCCCAGCTTTTTCATTGCTCACTAGACCTGTTTCAAGTAGTAATGCAGTTGTTACTTCTGCACCCTCTTCGAAACGGTTCAATGTGTCAAGATTAACGATCGCGTACTCTTTACGGTTAATGTTAGTAAAGCCGCGTTTCGGTAAACGACGGAATAAAGGGTTTTGACCACCTTCGAATCCAGGGCGTACACCGCCGCCAGAACGAGAGTTTTGACCTTTATGACCTCTACCTGCAGTTTTACCGTTACCAGAACCGATACCGCGACCTACACGGTTACGTACTTTACGGGAACCTTCTGCTGGTTTTAACTCATGAAGTTTCATATTGGATGGCACCTCCTTGTTCGTTAATTAAAAATTAGTTTTCTTTTACAGTAACTAAGTGTGCTACGACATCAATCATACCGCGAGTTGCTGCATTATCAGCTTTCTCAACAGTTTGGTTTAATTTACGTAAGCCCAAAGCTTCGATTGTTTTACGCTGTGCAGGTTTAGTACCAATCACAGACTTAGTAAGGGTGATTTCTAATTTGTTAGCCATATTATATTTCCCCCCTTATCCTAATATTTCTTCCACTGATTTACCACGTAATTTTGCTACGTCCTCTACGCGTTTTAATTCAGTTAAACCTTGTACTGTCGCACGCACCATATTGATTGGTGTGTTTGAACCAAGTGATTTTGAAAGAATATCAGTAATACCAGCAAGTTCTAGTACGGCACGAACCGGACCACCAGCGATAACTCCTGTACCAGGAGCAGCAGGCTTGATTAGGATTTCTCCTGCACCGAAGCGACCAAGCACTAAGTGTGGAGTTGTTCCACCAACACGTGGCACTTCTACTAAGTTTTTCTTCGCATCTTCAACAGCTTTGCGGATAGCATCTGGCACCTCTTGTGCTTTACCAGTACCGAATCCTACATGACCGTTTCTATCGCCAACAACAACTAATGCTGTGAAGCGGAAGCGACGTCCACCTTTAACAACTTTCGCAACACGGTTAATAGTAACTACGCGTTCTTCAAGTTCTCCAAGTTTGTTTGCGTCAATTCGACTCATGAAATGTGTCCCTCCTTCTTATTAAAATTCTAAACCGTTCTCACGTGCAGCTTCAGCTAAAGCTTTTACACGTCCATGATATAAGTAACCGCCACGGTCAAAGACAATACCAGTAATGTTCTTTTCAGCAGCGCGTTTTGCGATTGCTTCACCGACTTTAGTTGCAGCTTCTACGTTGTTACCAGCGCCTTCAAAAGATTTTTCTTGAGAAGATGCGCTAACAAGTGTTACGCCTGCCACGTCATCGATTAATTGTGCATAGATGTTCTTGTTAGAACGGAATACGTTTAAGCGTGGACGCTCAGCAGTACCCGTAATTTTAGAACGTACTCGTGCATGACGTTTTTTACGAACTTGATTTTTATCCTGTTTCGTAATCATAAGGGTCACTCCTTTCTAATGCTTAAGCAGCATTATTTACCTGTTTTACCTTCTTTACGACGAACGTGTTCGCCTTCGTAACGGATCCCTTTACCTTTATAAGGCTCTGGTGGACGTACGTCACGGATGTTAGATGCAAGAGCGCCAACGCGTTCCTTGCTGATACCTTTAACGATGATTTTTGTGTTAGAAGGAACTTCTACTTCAATACCATCTTCAGGTGTGAACTCAACTGGATGAGAGTAACCTACGTTAAGAACAAGTTTTTTACCTTGTAATGACGCACGGTAACCGACACCGATAAGTTCTAATGATTTTTCGAAACCTACAGAAACACCAGTAATCATGTTCGCTAATAGCGCACGAGTTGTACCGTGGTTTGTGCGGTGTTCTTTTGATTCAGAAGGACGAGATACAGTGATCACGTTGCCTTCTTGCTCAATTTTCATATCTTGGTGGAAAGAACGAACAAGTTCGCCTTTTGGACCTTTAACAGTAACAGTATTGCCTTCTGCAACAGTTACAGTTACGTTAGCTGGTACCTCGATAATTTTTTTACCTACACGAGACATTTAGTTGCACCTCCATTCATTTATAGCTAATTACCAAACGTATGCTAAAACTTCGCCGCCAACTTGTTTAGCGCGAGCTTCTTTATCTGTTAATAAACCTTGTGAAGTAGACACTAAAGCGATACCTAGACCGTTTAATACTTTAGGTACTTCATTTGTTTTTGCATAGACACGTAGTCCAGGTTTAGAAATACGTTTTAAGCCAGTGATAACACGCTCGTTATCTTTACCGTATTTTAAGAAGATACGGATAATTCCTTGCTTGTTGTCTTCCACGTATTCTACGTCACGTACGAAACCTTCACGCTTTAAAATTTCAGCGATTTCTTTTTTCACGTTGGAAGCCGGTACTTCTAACTTCTCGTGACGAACCATGTTCGCATTACGAATGCGAGTTAGCATATCTGCAATCGGATCAGTCATTGTCATTACATTTACCTCCTTCCCAAATTAGGGGATTACCAGCTGGCTTTTTTCACGCCAGGAATTTGTCCCTTATATGCAAGTTCTCGGAAACAAATACGGCAAAGTTTAAATTTGCGATATACAGAGTGTGGACGGCCACAGCGCTCACAGCGTGTATATTCTTGCACTTTAAACTTTTGTTTACGTTGTTGTTTAACGATCATTGATTTTTTTGCCACGTTTTCGCCCTCCTTGTTTTATTACTTTTGGAACGGCATACCGAATTGTGTCAATAACTCGCGAGCTTCTTCGTCAGAGTTCGCTGTCGTTACGATCACGATGTCCATACCGCGTACTTTTGAAACTTTATCGTAATCGATTTCTGGGAAAATTAATTGCTCTTTAATACCTAGAGTATAGTTACCGCGACCATCGAATGCTTTTTTAGAAACACCACGGAAGTCACGTACACGAGGTAGTGAAATAGCGATTAATTTGTCCAAGAATTCATACATACGCTCACCGCGTAATGTAACTTTAGCACCGATAGGCATACCCTCACGTAAACGGAAACCAGCGATCGATTTTTTAGCTTTAGTTACTACTGGTTTTTGACCAGTGATGATTGTTAATTCTTCTACAGCTGTATCTAATGCCTTAGAGTTTTGAACTGCGTCACCAACACCCATGTTGATTACGATTTTGTCAACTTTCGGCAATTGCATAACTGATTTATATCCAAACTTGCTCATTAGAGCAGGTGAAACTTCATTTAAATATTTTTCTTTTAGGCGGCTCATGTGTGTACCTCCCTTCTCTTATTTACTAGTTAGTCGATTACTGCACCTGATTTTTTTGCAACACGAACTTTTTTACCGTTTTCGATTTTATAACCTACACGAGTCGGCTCGCCAGATTTAGGATCGATTAGCATTACGTTCGAAACGTGAATTGCAGCCTCTTGGCTTACAATCCCACCTTGTGGATTCAATTGGTTAGGTTTAACGTGTTTTTTCACGATGTTTACACCTTCAACAAGAACGCGGTCTTGTTTTGGATAAGAAGCTAGGATTACTCCTTCTTTGCCTTTATCCTTACCAGTGATAACCTTAACTTTGTCACCTTTTTTTACATGCATGCTGTCGCACCTCCTTGATTGGCACTATCATGAAATTAAAGAACTTCTGGAGCTAAAGAAACGATTTTCATGAAGTTGCTGTCACGTAATTCACGTGCAACAGGTCCGAAAATACGAGTTCCGCGTGGTGATTTATCATCTTTAATGATTACGCAAGCATTCTCATCAAATTTGATATAAGTACCGTCTTTACGGCGAACGCCTGATTTTGTGCGAACGATAACAGCTTTGACAACGTCACCCTTCTTAACAACGCCACCTGGTGTTGCCTTCTTAACTGTACAAACAACGATATCACCGATGTTCGCAGTTTTACGGCCAGAGCCACCAAGCACTTTAATTGTAAGAACTTCACGTGCACCTGAGTTGTCAGCAACTTTCATACGACTTTCTTGTTGGATCAATGAGATTACCTCCCTTCGGAAATTGGTTGTTCCGAATTAGTTATTAAATAATAACCGCTTTTTCTACAACTTCAACTAGACGGAAACGTTTAGTAGCTGATAGCGGGCGAGTTTCCATGATACGTACGATATCACCGATTTTCGCTTGGTTTTGCTCATCATGAGCCTTAAACTTTTTAGAGTATTTTACACGTTTACCATAAAGCTTGTGCTTTTTGTGTGTTTCAACTAAAACAGTAACAGTTTTGTCCATTTTATCTGAAACTACGCGGCCCGTGTAAACTTTGCGTTGATTACGCTCAGTCATACTTGAAAACCTCCTTTATCAGTTATTTGCACTGATTTCTCTTTCACGAATAACAGTTTTCATACGCGCGATTGCTTTACGCACTTCGCGAATACGAGCTGTGTTTTCTAATTGACCAGTCGCCAATTGGAAGCGAAGGTTGAAAAGCTCTTCTTTCAGTGATTTCACTTTTAATTCAATTTCAGAAGTGGCAAGGTCACGGATTTCATTAGCTTTCATTAGATTCACCACCAGTTTCTTGACGTTTTACGATCTTACATTTCACAGGAAGCTTATGTGATGCTAAACGAAGTGCTTCACGTGCGATCTCTTCAGATACACCAGCAATTTCGAACATTACTTTTCCTGGTTTTACTACTGCAACCCAACCCTCAGGAGAACCTTTACCAGAACCCATGCGGACTTCTAGAGGTTTTTTCGTGTAAGGTTTGTGCGGGAAGATTTTAATCCAAACTTTACCGCCACGTTTCATGTAACGAGTCATCGCGATACGTGCAGATTCGATTTGACGGTTAGTGATCCAGCTAGCTGTTTGAGCTTGTAAGCCCCATTCGCCGAAAGATACTTCTTTACCGCCTTTCGCTTCGCCACGCATGTTTCCGCGGTGTTCACGACGGTATTTTACGCGTTTAGGCAATAACATATTATTTGCCTCCTTCCACAGATTTCTTCGTAGGAAGAACTTCTCCACGGTAAATCCATACTTTAACGCCTAATTTACCATAAGTAGTGTCAGCTTCTGCGTGTGCATAGTCGATGTCAGCACGTAGAGTATGAAGTGGTACAGTTCCTTCGCTATAGTGTTCAGCACGCGCGATATCAGCGCCACCTAAACGACCAGATACTTGTGTTTTAATTCCTTTTGCACCAGCGCGCATTGTGCGTTGGATCGATTGCTTTTGCGCTCGACGGAATGATACACGGTTTTCTAATTGACGAGCGATGTTTTCAGCTACTAATTTCGCATCAAGATCAGCACGTTTAATTTCGATAATGTTGATGTGTACACGTTTACCAGTTAATTGACCAAGGTGCTTACGAAGATTTTCAACTTCAGTACCACCTTTACCGATTACCATACCTGGTTTCGCAGTGTGAATTGTGATGTTTACACGGTTTGCTGCACGTTCGATTTCCACTTTAGAAACTGAAGCGTCCTTTAAAGCCGTTTCAATATGTTTACGCACTTTAATGTCTTCGTGAAGTAGAGTTGCATAGTCTTTTTCAGCGTACCATTTTGACTCCCAGTCACGAATAATACCAACGCGTAGTCCTATTGGATGTACTTTTTGACCCAT
This sequence comes from Lysinibacillus sp. NPDC097287, assembly GCF_044761695.1. NCBI lineage: Bacteria > Bacillati > Bacillota > Bacilli > Caryophanales > Bacillaceae > Lysinibacillus > Lysinibacillus sp. NPDC097287. Next base: position 130,023 of record NZ_JBIWCX010000013.1, on the reverse strand, counting down.
GGATTAACCCTCCTTCTTTTCAGATACCACTAGAGTAATGTGGCTTGTACGTTTGTTAATTGCGCTTGCACGTCCTTGTGCACGTGGACGGAAACGTTTTAATGTTGGACCTTCATCAACGAATACTTCAGAAACTACTAAAGAATTGATGTCAAGATCATAATTGTGCTCAGCGTTAGCAACTGCAGATTTTAATACTTTCTCAACGACTGGAGACGCCGCTTTTGGAGTATGACGTAAAATTGCAACTGCTTCACCAACTTGCTTACCTCGGATTAAGTCTACAACTAGACGAACTTTACGAGGAGCAATGCGTACTGTGCGAGCGATAGCTTTAGCTTGTGTCATTAGGATTTACCTCCTCTCAAAATTAGCGTCTTGTTTTCTTGTCGTCTGCACCGTGACCTTTGTAAGTACGTGTCGGTGCGAATTCACCAAGTTTGTGGCCTACCATATCTTCTGTTACGTATACAGGAACATGTTTACGTCCATCATATACAGCAATCGTTAAACCGATGAAGTTCGGGAAGATTGTAGAACGGCGAGACCAAGTCTTGATAACTTGTTTTTTCTCAGAAGCCTCTTGTGCTTCCACCTTTTTCATTAAGTGGTCGTCGACAAAAGGTCCTTTTTTCAAGCTGCGACCCATGTAGGAGCCTCCCTTCGTGATACCACCACGGTTCTCACATAGAACCGTAGTTTAACCACATTATTTTTTACGACTACGGATGATGAATTTATCCGATTTGTTTTTCTTCTTGCGAGTTTTGTAACCAAGTGCTGGTTTACCCCAAGGAGTCATTGGTGATTTACGTCCGATTGGAGAACGTCCTTCACCACCACCGTGTGGGTGATCGTTAGGGTTCATTACAGAACCACGAACTGTTGGGCGTTTACCTAACCAACGAGAACGACCGGCTTTACCGATTTTTACAAGTTCGTGTTGTTCGTTACCAACTTGACCGATTGTAGCGCGGCAAGTAGCAAGAATCAAACGCGTTTCGCCTGATTGAAGACGTACGATAACGTATTTATCTTCACGACCAAGTACTTGAGCTGAAGTACCAGCTGAACGTACTAATTGGCCACCTTTACCAGGTTTTAACTCGATGTTGTGGATTGTAGTACCCATTGGAATGTTTGCTAATGGTAATGCGTTACCTGCTTTAATGTCAGCGTCTGGGCCAGAAATGATTGTTTGACCAACCTCTAGACCTTTAGGTGCTAAGATGTAAGCTTTTGCTCCATCAGCGTAGTTTACTAGTGCGATATTCGCAGAACGGTTTGGATCATATTCAATAGTAGCAACTTTTGCCGGAATGCCGTCTTTAATACGTTTAAAGTCGATGATACGGTATTGCTTCTTATGACCACCACCATGGTGACGAACAGTGATTTTACCTTGGTTGTTACGACCAGCTTTGCGTTTAATTGGTGCAAGCAATGATTTCTCAGGCTTGTTAGTTGTAATTTCCGCAAAGTCTAATGACGTCATATTACGACGACCATTAGAGGTAGGTTTATACTTTTTAATCGCCATGTGTTTTCCCTCCTTCTTGAGTGTTCAAATTATTAAATCCTTTAGTTAGGATTACATTTCGAATAATTCGATGTCTTTGCTGTCTGCAGTTAATTTAACAATTGCTTTACGGCGTTTGTTAGTGTAACCACCATAACGGCCAACGCGTTTGAATTTACCTTTGTAGTTAAGAACGTTTACTTTCTCAACTTCTACACCAAAGATTTCTTCTACAGCGTCTTTTACTTGAGTTTTGTTTGCGCGAGTGTCTACTTCGAAAGTATACTTTTTCTCTGCCATAAGTTCTGAAGAACGCTCAGTAATGACCGGACGTTTTAAAATATCACGTGCTTCCATTATCCAAGCACCTCCTCAACTTTTTCTACTGCAGCTTTCGTGAATACAACTTTTTCGTGACCTAAAAGATCAAGAACGTTGATTCCGTTAGCAGTTAAAACTGTTACACCAGGGATGTTACGAGCAGATAATGCTACGTTCTCATCTAGGTCAGCAGTTACGAATAAAGATTTTTTCTCTAAAGAAAGATCTTTAAGGATTTTTGTGAATTCTTTTGTTTTTGGTGCTGTTAATGTAAGAGCATCAAGAACTAAGAAGTTTTGTTCAACAACTTTAGCTGATAAAGCTGATTTAAGAGCTAAGCGACGAACTTTTTTAGGTAATTTATAGCTGTAGCTACGTGGAGTTGGACCGAATACGATACCACCGCCGCGCCATTGTGGAGAACGGATAGAGCCTTGACGAGCACGACCAGTTCCTTTTTGACGCCATGGTTTACGACCACCACCAGCAACTTCAGAACGGTTTTTAACCTTGTGATTACCTTGACGTAGTGATGCGCGTTGTGCGATTACTGCGTCGAATAATACTGCTTCATTTGGCTCGATTCCGAAGATCGCTTCGTTTAACTCGATTTCACCAACTGAAGCACCTGTTTGACTAAGTACAGATACTTTTGTCATTCCTGTTTCCTCCTTTCTCGAAGTGATTAGTTAGCTTTAATTGCAGATTTAACTGTAACTAGAGCTTTTTTAGAACCAGGAACATTACCTTTAACAAGTAGCAAGTTACGTTCAACGTCAACTTTTACAATTTCTAAGTTTTGGATTGTAACTACTGTGCCACCCATTTGACCAGGTAATTTCTTTTGTTTGAATACGCGGTTCGGAGCAACTGGACCCATTGAACCAGGACGACGGTGGTAACGAGAACCGTGGGACATAGGACCACGAGATTGACCATGACGTTTAATAACACCTTGGAAACCTTTACCCTTAGTAACACCTGTTACATCAATTACATCGCCTTCTGCGAAAATTTCTACCTTGACTTCTTGACCAACTTCGTATTCTTCAACATTAACGTTGCGGAATTCACGAATGAAGCGCTTAGGAGCAGTATTCGCTTTTGCTACGTGACCTTGTTGCGGTTTGTTAGAAAGCTTAATGCGCTTGTCTTCAAAACCAACTTGGATTGCTTCGTAGCCATCTGTATCAACAGTTTTCTTTTGAAGTACTACGTTTGGAGTAGCTTCGATAACTGTTACCGGGATTAAATCACCGTTTTCAGCGAAAACTTGAGTCATACCAATTTTTCTACCTAAGATTCCTTTAGCCATTTGTCACACCTCCTGTAAATTTTAAAAAGTTATATTATTTTTACCATTAAAGTTTGATTTCAATATCAACGCCAGATGGTAAATCAAGTTTCATTAACGCGTCAACAGTTTGTGGTGTTGGGTTAACGATATCAATCAGACGCTTATGCGTACGCATTTCGAATTGTTCACGAGAATCTTTGTACTTGTGAACAGCACGAAGAATTGTATACACAGACTTCTCAGTTGGAAGTGGAATCGGACCTGATACACTTGCACCTGAACGTTTTGCAGTTTCCACAATTTTCTCAGCAGACTGATCTAAAATACGGTGATCATAAGCTTTTAAACGGATACGGATCTTTTGTTTTGCCATTATTTTCCCTCCTTCTCGCCTATTTACTAGACATTCTCCACGAAAATTTTCCCACACACCGCCATGGCAATGCGGCCGGGTGTGTCGGCAACCTCTCGCTTCATCGCAGTCAAAGACCAACATTCAACATTATATACAATAAAAAAAGAATAAGCAAGTCTTTTCGCTAAATTCTTTTAAATGTTGTAGATATTCTTTACTACTAGTATTTATCGCTTATTTAAGCCGTTTATTAGTATATATAATTTCTATCTATTTTGCAACTCATATGATTACTACAGTAGGTATTTTAATGATTTCTTCTATTATAGTAAGTACGCATTTGAAAATCTAAATAAGCAGCCCCATATCAGGAGACTGCCCTTAATAGTTTATAAGAAAAATACACATGCAATCCATCCAAAAATGATAAGCGGAATGTTGATGAATGTAAATGTTGGTACACATGTATCCCAAATATGATTATGCTGCCCATCTGCATTCAAACCCGCTGTTGGACCTAATGTTGAATCTGATGCTGGTGAACCTGCGTCCCCTAATGCACCCGATGTCCCAATTAAACAAATAATCGCAAGCGGACTCATTCCTAACCCTTGTGCGAGCGGTACAAATAAGGTTGCGATAATCGGGACAGTCGCAAAGGAAGACCCAATCCCCATTGTCACGACTAAGCCAATCATTAACATGATAAATACTGCTATGCTTCTATTACCTTCAAGAAGATCTATTGCGCTTGCAATCAAGCTATCCACATGACCAGTCGCATTTATAACTGAAGCGAAACCGTTAGCTGCAATCATAACGAAACCGATGAATGCCATCATCTTCATACCTTCTGAAAGAATTTCATCAGCTTCCTTCCATTTAAGAGCGCCTGTAAAGTACATAATCATGATCCCTGAAAACGCACCGACAATCATAGAATCTGTTGCTATTTGTGCATATAGTGAAATGACTAATGCGATAATTGTAGAGATAATCACACGTTTACTAACGGATACCTGTAATGCATCTAATTTTATATCCGCATTATCGTATTTACGTGGTTTACGGTAAAAGAACAATGCAAATCCTAAACCTACTAACATTCCTATAATAGGAATAGCCATTGCTTTTGGTACATCACTAGATGATGCTTCCATACCAGCGTTTGTTACCTGAGTAGACACGATATCTTGGAAAATAGCTCCGAAACCAGCAGGCACAAAACTATATGTACCGATTAAACCAACTGCAATTAATACTGCAATAAATCGACGATCGACCTCTAACATATTTAAGAGCTTTAAAATCGGAGGAATTAATAATGGAATAAAGGCAATATGAATCGGAATTAAATTCTGTGAGAAAATCGACATCATAAAGATTAATAAGAAGATTAACACCTTCACTAATCCTTTACGATTGCTTTCTCCATTTTTATTTAAAACTTTTAAAATTCCTGTAATTAACAGCTCTGGAATACCTGTTTTTGAAATGGCAATGGCAAAACCACCTAACAAACCATAACTAAGCGCGATTGTTGCCCCTGCTCCTAAACCTTCTGTAAATGACTCGACCGTCGCTGTCATCCCCATACCACTTGTTAACCCACCTGCAAAGGCACCTAATACAAGCGACAACACGACATTGATACGTAGTAAACTTAATATTAACATGACTGCTACTGCTACAATTACTGCATTCATTACTACACTTCACTTTCACACACTAGATTATTAATATAGTAAAGTTTAATATTCTGACAAATGAAAGTCAAGAGATTCTTATCTTTATCATCAAAAAAACAGCATGCCGCATAGCATGCGACACACTGTTGTATTACTTTCCTTCTAATATTATAGATTACAAGGACTCTCGAACAACCTTTTTATAATAACCAACAGAGAGCACTGCAAAAATCGCATATAGTGCAACATAGCAGCTCATCGCAATCCAAAGTGGCGCTGTTAGCTCAGAGCCAAATAAGAACCATCCCGATTTAACTGCAAAATAGCTATGAAGCAGACCAATTAGTAACGGTACACCAAAGTTAAACAGTTGCTTCATATAGATACCTTTCATAATATCTCGTTCACTGAAACCAATCTTCCTTAGGACTGTATAAGAAGCACGCTCTTCTTCGGCCTCAGACATTTGTTTAAAATACAATATGCTACCTGTTGTCATCAGAAATGCTAAACCTAAAAATGCTGTGGTGAAAATTGTTATACCGAAAATTTCAATATTTCCTTTAAGCGCAGTTTCATATGATGGCACTATATAATTTTTCAACTTACCTTCGTCATCAGTAAACGATACATTCCTAGCACCTGATTGCATATACAAATCCTCTGCTACTGTTCTATCGTCTTTATCATCTAGCACAACAATAGTTTGTTTATTCAAGAACGATTGCGAAGGCTGAGTAAGAAATGTTTCGAATAACGCATCTGGTACAATAAAAATAGGAGCGCCACCATTTGTTAAAACACTACTTAAAACTGGTTCATCATTAACCTCTACCACTCGAAGTACCTCTTCAAGCTTACCTATTCTAACGGCCACATCATGATTACTCTCAAGTGGAAACATCTCCGCCATATATCCCCCATAATTTGTGATAATGACTTCATTTTTATTTATAGAAGCACCAGGAACTAACTGCTGGTAATCTGAAACTGGTATTGTAGAAACTGTTCCCTCTTCTTGAAAAAGTGAGTTTTCTCGGCCCTTTTCCGTTAGTAAATCTGAAAGTTTTACTGTTACATTGTGCAATCGAAGATTAATACTCGTATAACCAATCTCTTTGTCCTTAAGACTTTTCAGGAAATCACTTCCATGTTCATCAAATAGTACATAATCACCCGGTACTTGACTATACGACTTCGACTCTGAGGAGTAATATGAAATAAAAGATAAAGTTGTAATACCAAGTGATACACCAGTTAGGACCGTGATGAGTGTTAGTGATTTTGCATTACTTTTCATCCGATGCATAATTGGCGTTAGTGCTAGTACATCACTACCCGATAAATGACCGTTTTTCTTTAAGCGCACACTATTTAAAACAAAGGCTACTGAAAAGCGGAATACCAAGAATGTTCCACCAATTGTTGAAGCTAATATAATGATCATATCCAAAAACAAATTACTCGTTTCATCAATAGTAAATAGTTTTGTTGATGCATAATAGCCATAAATGATAAGAATAAGTCCCAAGAAGCCAATTCCCATTTGCAATGGACTAAATCGTTTTACTCGTTCGTCTGCCTGCTTAGATGCTGTAAACAACGATAATAATGATACATGGTAAATCATCCACGTCATTTGCACCAGGACAATCACTAAAAGGATAGCAAAGACAACAATTGACTGTTGTAAAGCCTCCGTACTAAAACTCATCTTAACAAGTGTCTCTTTTTCTAGTACACGAAGTAAAATCATTGCAAATAGTCGCGAACTAAAGAAACCTACCACAATTCCAATTACTACAGCCCCTACAAAAAGTAAGATGTTCTCAAATGCTAATAAGCGCACAATCAAGCTTTTAGTCATTCCTATAAGTTGATATAACCCTATCTCCTTACTACGACGCTTCATAAATAAATGATTCGCATAAAGGACGAAAAACAGAATAATAAAATATAAAATATACGTCGCAGCCTCAAATCCAGCTGTTGCAGTTCCACTACCTGATACTGTAGCCAAGACATCTTTATTGAATTGCAGTGTTACAAACGAGAAGAACAGCGTCACACTAAAAATAAGCGCGAAGAAATATAAATAGTAATGCTTCATATTTTTCTTCATGCTACGGAACACGAGTTTACTAAGACTCATAACCGTCACCGCCTAGCACACTTTGCGTATGCATGATTTCTTGAAAGAATGCCTGCCTCGTTTTATCACCCTTGTACAATTCACTATAAATTTGCCCATCCTTCAAAAACAACACACGTGTGCAGAAACTTGCAGCAGCTGCATCATGCGTTACCATCATGATGGTTGCTTCCTTTTGCTCATTAATACTTTGCAAGTTCTTCAAAAGCGCCGTTGCTGATTTCGAATCAAGCGCACCCGTTGGTTCATCTGCAAAAACTAGGGATGGATTTGTAATAAGAGCACGTGCAGCTGAAGTACGTTGCTTTTGTCCACCAGAAATCTCATTCGGATATTTATTTAATATATCAGTGATGCCAAGTAAACGTGTCAGCTCCTTTACACGATTCTCCGCAACAACCTTAGGCAGTCTACCTATTGATAATGGCAATAGAATATTTTCCTTCACCGTTAATGTATCAAGTAGATTGTAATCTTGGAAGATAAATCCTAGTTGCTCACGTCGGAAATTCGCCAGCTCTTTCTCCTTCATCCCACGTAAGCTTTGACCATTTATTTCTATAACACCCTCTGTTGCAAAGTCAATTGAACACAATACATTTAATAGTGTTGTTTTACCTGAACCAGATGGGCCCATAATACCTACAAATTCGCCCTTATTAACTTCAACATCAATGCCCTTTAATACTTCTTGAGCAGTTAATTTTTTTCCATAAACTTTCTTAACTTTACGAGCAATTAAAACTGTCACCTCGTCGCTCCCCTTTCGCTTCATTATTTATAGTGTACTGTGTTTACCTCTTTGTTTCGTGCGTTTTTGATGACAATATAAAAAGGTAGGTGACAATTTCGTCATCTACCTGTAAGTTTGACATATTCATTTTGTACAGGAAAACGCAATGTGAATATTGAGCCTTCACCAACAACGGATTGCACACTAATACATATACCTAACTTCTGTGCAACATTATGTGCTAAGTACAAACCCATACCTGTTGACTGGGCAGATTCTCTTCCAGCCGTTCCTGTATATGATTTTTGAAAAATACGTGGCAAATCCTCTCTACGTATCCCAATTCCATTATCCTTAATATGTAATAACTTCGCACCGGAATGATCAACTTCAGTAAAAATCAAAATTTCCGTATTTTCAGGGCTATATTTGATGGCATTAGATAGTATCTGACGCACAATAAATGCTAACCATTTACCATCAGTCATCACAGACTCCTGCAAATCTGACACATCAAAGCCAATATTTTTTCCTAAACACCAGGTCTGCATTGCACGAATTTCCTCATAAACAACTGTACGTAGCATAATTTCATTCATATAATTATCTTTTTCAATTGAAGCAAATCTTGTTTGATGCAGTTGCTGGTCAACTAGTAAATGCAACCTTAACCACTCATACTCTAGCTTTCTTCGTATGGTGGTATCTTCTACTTGCGTTATCATTAAATTTATCGATGTTAATGGTGCCTTTACCTCATGTACCCACGCCAGCAAATCATCTGTATCTTCCTGTAACTGAACTTTCATGTCATTCAATGTAGCATCCTTTTCACGAAATACATCTTCTATTTTGGTAAGGTAGGCTCGCTGAAATGGCGATAGCACTAAGCTTTTACTATGTGGTTCATCTAATTGTGCATCTAGATTTCCCAGGAAATTTTTTACTTGTAATGTCTCTATGATATAACACCATAGTAAAAATACGATAAAGCTGACACACAGCACAATATTCAAATATGCAATTGAAATACCAGCAAACCCCATATCTAATCTAAGCAAAACATTGAGTACCAGTAGCATAACAATATAAAACGCAATCCATGAAAAACGCTCTCTTAAAAACAATCCAATCAAGTTCGTTCACGCTCCTTGCGTCACTGCAATATAGCCAAGTCCCTTTTTTGTGACAATGACATCATGAAGTTCAATTGCCTCTAATTTCATGCGCAAGCGATTAACATTTACAGATAGCGTATTATCATTTACAAAACGTTCGTCGTCCCACAATTTACGCATTAAGTCATCCCTTGAAACAATATGATCGACTTTTTCTACTAACACACGGAGGATAAATAACTCATTTTTCGTTAATGACACTAGCTGTCCATTAAACGTAATTTCGCTTCGAGCGTAGTCGATCACTGCACCATTAAAGCGCGTTACCTCTAATGGCTCTTCTACATAATCGTAAGTGCGACGTAAAATAGCCTGAATTTTCGCCAGTAGTACTTCCATATGAAATGGCTTTTGCACAAAATCATCTGCTCCCATTTGCATTGCCATGACCATATCCATCGGGTGATCGCGAGAAGATAGAAAAAGAATTGGCACTTTAGAAACGCGGCGAATTTCACGACACCAGTGAAAGCCATCATACGCAGGCAATTGAATATCAATAAGCACTAATTGTGGTTTTTCTTTAATAAAATCATCCATCACCTTTTGAAAATTTTGCGGACCTACAATTTGTAGTGACCATTGACCAAATCGCTCTTTAATCATATCAAAAATTGATGGATCATCTTCTATCAACAATACTTTCATTTCCATATCTATCACCTCATTACCAATAATTTTACCATAAAGTAAAATTACAATCTGCAAGAGGCTTCACTTGTAAAAACCATAAGAACGCAAAAAAACCAACTTGTAAGCGTCCCTACAAGTTGGTTTTAGAAAATTAGCGTTAGCTAAAATTATTTTTGGATAGTAGCAACTACGCCAGCGCCTACAGTACGTCCACCCTCACGGATAGAGAATTTAGTACCTTCTTCAAGAGCGATTGGAGCAATAAGTTCTACAGTCATTTCGATGTTGTCACCAGGCATTACCATTTCAACGCCTTCTGGTAAGTTACAGATACCTGTTACGTCAGTTGTACGGAAGTAGAACTGAGGACGGTAGTTAGTGAAGAATGGAGTATGACGTCCACCCTCTTCTTTTGATAATACATAAACTTCAGCTTTGAAGTTTGTGTGTGGAGTGATTGAGCCTGGTTTAGCTAATACTTGTCCACGTTGGATTTCTTCACGAGCTACACCACGAAGTAATGCACCGATGTTGTCACCAGCTTCAGCGTAGTCTAATAATTTACGGAACATTTCTACACCAGTTACAGTTGTAGATTTTGCTTCTTCAGTAATACCAACGATTTCGATAACATCGCCGACTTTAACTTGACCACGTTCAACACGGCCAGTTGCAACTGTACCACGACCAGTGATAGAGAATACGTCCTCTACTGGCATCATGAATGGTTTGTCAGTTTGACGTTCTGGAGTTGGGATGTAAGAATCTACAGCGTCCATTAATTCAACGATTTTTTCTTCCCATTCTGGTTCGCCTTCAAGAGCTTTAAGAGCAGAACCTTTGATTACTGGAAGATCGTCGCCTGGGAAGTCATATTCAGATAGTAGGTCACGGATTTCCATTTCTACTAATTCTAATAATTCTTCGTCGTCAACCATATCACATTTGTTCATGAATACTACTAAGTAAGGAACACCTACTTGACGAGATAAAAGGATGTGCTCACGAGTTTGTGGCATTGGGCCATCAGCAGCAGATACTACTAAGATACCGCCGTCCATTTGTGCAGCACCAGTGATCATGTTTTTAACATAGTCAGCGTGTCCTGGGCAGTCAACGTGTGCATAGTGACGAGTATCAGTTTCGTATTCTACGTGAGAAGTATTGATTGTGATACCACGTTCTTTTTCTTCTGGAGCGTTGTCGATATCAGCGTATGACTTAGCTTCCCCACCCATTTTTTTAGAAAGAACTGTTGCGATAGCAGCAGTTAAAGTTGTTTTACCATGGTCAACGTGTCCGATTGTACCAATGTTAGCATGCGTTTTTGAACGGTCGAATTTTTCTTTAGCCATTAGAGATAGCCTCCTCAAAATTGTATGATTAAATTTTTTGAAAAAATTTTATAGCATGACTTCTGATGGCAAACGGGCCCATCCACCATCTTCAATCATAGCTTACAAAATTAGTTATACTTTATGCAAGATGAAAATTCAATTATTCACCTTTATTTTTTTTGATGATTTCTGCAGCAATTGATTTTGGTACTTCTTCATAATGATCAAATGTCATTGAGAATACACCGCGACCTTGTGTAGCAGAACGTAAAGTTGTAGCATATCCGAACATTTCAGATAGTGGAACCATTGCACGAACAACTTGAGAGTTACCGCGAGCATCCATACCCTCAACGCGTCCGCGACGAGAAGTAATGTTACCCATGATATCACCAAGATATTCTTCTGGAATTACAACTTCAACTTTCATCATTGGTTCTAAGATAACAGCGTCACATTGTTTCGCAGCTTCTTTAAGAGCCATAGATGCAGCAATTTTGAACGCCATCTCATTCGAGTCAACGTCATGGTAAGAACCGAATACTAATTTCGCTTTAATGTCGATTAGTGGGTAACCAGCTACAACACCGCGGTCAAGAGAGTCACGAAGACCTGCTTCTACTGCAGGAATGTATTCACGTGGTACTACACCACCAACGATAGCGTTTTCGAATTCAAAGCCTTTACCTTCTTCATTTGGAGAGAACTCAATCGTTACGTCACCATATTGTCCACGACCACCAGATTGGCGAGTGAATTTACCTTGAACTTTTGCAGAGCTACGGAATGTTTCACGGTAAGATACCATTGGAGCACCTACGTTAGCTTCTACTTTAAATTCACGGCGCATACGGTCAACTAGGATATCAAGGTGAAGCTCACCCATACCTGAGATGATTGTTTGTCCAGTTTCTGTGTCAGTGTGAGCACGGAAAGTTGGATCCTCTTCTTGTAGTTTAGCTAAAGCTTGACCCATTTTATCTTGGTCTGCTTTAGATTTTGGTTCTACAGAAAGAGAAATTACTGGCTCAGGGAATTCCATTGATTCAAGAATAACTAGGTTTTTCTCGTCACATAGAGTATCACCAGTAGTAGTATCTTTAAGACCTACTGCTGCTGCGATGTCCCCAGCGAATACTTTAGAAATCTCTTCACGAGAGTTAGCGTGCATTTGTAGGATACGACCTACACGCTCACGTTTACCTTTAGAAGAGTTTTGCACGTATGAACCTGATTCTAATGATCCAGAGTACACACGGAAGAAAGTTAATTTACCTACGAATGGGTCAGTCATAACTTTGAATGCAAGAGCAGCGAATGGCTCTTCATCAGAAGGACGACGTTCTAATTCCCCATCACCATCAATATCAGTACCTTTAATTGCTGGCACATCAACTGGAGATGGTAAGTAATCGACAACTGCATTTAACATTGGGCGTACGCCTTTGTGTTTGAATGCTGTACCACAGATTACTGGGTAGAATTCTACTGCGATCGTAGCACGACGGATAGCCGCTTTAAGTTCTGCAACAGAAATTTCTTCGCCTTCTAAATATTTTTCCATGATATCTTCATCAACACTTGCAACAGCGTCGATTAATTTTTCACGGTATTCTTCAGCTTGTGCGCGGTGTTCTTCAGGAATCTCACCTTCAGTTACTGCTGTACCTTTTTCGTCGCCATAGAAAGTAGCTTTCATTTCGACTAAGTCGATAATTGCAGAAAACTGATCTTCAGCTCCGATAGGTAATTGGATAGGGTGAGCGTTTGCTTGTAAACGATCGTGTAGAGTTCCTACAGAATATAGGAAATCTGCTCCTGTTTTATCCATTTTGTTGATGAATACAATACGTGGAACACCGTATGTTGTAGCTTGACGCCATACAGTTTCAGTTTGAGGCTCAACACCAGATTGAGCATCAAGTACTGTTACAGCTCCGTCAAGTACGCGTAATGAACGCTCTACTTCTACAGTGAAGTCTACGTGTCCAGGAGTATCGATGATGTTTACACGGTGGCCATCCCATTGGGCTGTTGTCGCAGCAGAAGTGATTGTAATACCACGTTCTTGCTCTTGCTCCATCCAGTCCATTTGAGAAGCACCTTCATGAGTTTCACCGATCTTGTGAATCTTACCAGTGTAATAAAGGATACGCTCAGTTGTTGTTGTTTTACCAGCATCAATGTGAGCCATGATCCCAATATTACGAGTATTCTCAAGTGAGAATTCGCGTTTCATAGGAAATTTCTCCTTCCATATTGGGGTAAAGACTGTATAAAAAACCTTGTGTTAGCCAATTAGCTAACACATAGGTTAAATTACCAGCGGTAGTGAGCGAATGCTTTGTTCGCTTCTGCCATTTTGTGCATATCTTCACGTTTCTTAACTGATGCACCAGTGTTGTTTGAAGCATCTAGGATTTCGTTAGCTAAACGCTCTTCCATAGTTTTTTCACCACGAAGACGAGAATAGTTAACTAGGTAACGAAGACCTAAAGTTGTACGACGTTCTGGACGTACTTCAACCGGTACTTGGTAGTTAGAACCACCAACACGGCGAGCGCGTACTTCAAGAACTGGCATTACGTTGTTTAGAGCAGCTTCGAATACTTCAATTGGATTTTCACCAGAACGTTCTTTAACGATTTCGAACGCACCGTATAAAATCTTTTGAGAAGTACCTCTTTTACCATCAACCATCATTTTATTAATTAAACGAGTTACTAGTTTTGAATTGTAAATTGGATCTGGTAACACGTCACGTTTGGAAACAGGACCTTTACGAGGCATGTGTTTTCCTCCTTTCGAATAGTTATCGATTTATTTTGTGGAAATTACCTTATTGTATTTATCGTTCAAATTTCAAATCTGCTAGCAAGATTTGAAATTCGCGACAACTACCCAAGGCTCATTATTAAGCAACGCTATATAATGTTAAATTATTTTTTTTCTTTAGGGCGTTTTGTTCCGTATTTAGAACGTGATTGTAAACGACCGTTTACACCAGCTGTATCAAGAGCTCCACGTACGATATGGTAACGAACACCCGCTAAGTCTTTTACGCGTCCGCCACGGATAAGAACAACACTGTGCTCTTGTAAGTTGTGGCCTTCACCTGGGATATAAGCTGTAACCTCGATTTGGTTAGTTAAACGTACACGAGCGTATTTACGTAACGCTGAGTTTGGTTTACGAGGTGTCATTGTACCTACACGAGTACAAACACCACGTTTTTGTGGAGATTTAACATCAGTTAAAGATTTTTTAAATGAGTTATATCCTTTGTTTAACGCTGGTGATTTTGATTTCGTGATTTTAGATTGACGAGGCTTACGTACTAATTGGTTAATTGTAGGCATCGGTATTTCCTCCCTTCATTTATTCCTTGTTAATACCACACATCCAGGTGGTTCATTTTTTGGGTAAAAACAAAGTCTTTGTGTTTTATACACAAAAACTACTGTACAGCAATTGCAACGACTGCAGTGCCAACGTGGATCCCACAGGCATTGCCAAACTTTTCTTGAAAACTTAATAAGAATAACTGGTATATCGATTTCTCTCGCGAAAGTAATGGCCAAATCAATTACCCAATTGTCTGCATTAAGTGCCATAAAAAGCTCTTTCACTGAACCAGCTCGCATTGCTTTTACTGCTTGCTTTATACCTTTTGATTGCTTGACCAGCCTATTTTACTTTTTCATAGGACATTTACATATCCTCCAAAGGATAGACAGTTAACTATCAACCTTCAATATATTATCATTATAGAATTCGACTGTCAACCAATATCTAAAAAAGTCCAAAGGGATAATTAAGTAATCATCCCTTTGGCGCTTATTTTGAAGCTTATTCAGCAGAAACCGTTTCTTCTAAATCAAGCTCATCTTTTTCAATACGGATTTGACGGTAACGTTGCATACCAGTACCTGCAGGAACAAGTTTACCGATAATTACGTTTTCCTTCAGACCAAGAAGTTCATCACGTTTACCTTTAATAGCAGCATCCGTTAACACACGAGTTGTTTCTTGGAATGATGCAGCAGATAAGAATGATTCTGTTTCAAGAGAAGCTTTTGTAATACCAAGAATAACAGGACGGCAAGTTGCAGGGTTTTTGCCATTTAACACAGCATCTGCATTTGCTTCTGAGAATTGGTGGATATCGAGTAATGAGCCTGGTAGTAGTTCTGTATCACCAGCTTCAATTACACGCACTTTACGTAGCATTTGGCGAACCATTACCTCGATGTGTTTATCTCCAATTTCTACCCCTTGCATACGGTATACTTTTTGTACTTCTTTTAACAGATACACTTGAACTGTTGAAACGTCTTTTACTTTTAATAATTGTTTTGGATCAATAGAACCTTCTGTCAATACTTGACCACGTTCTACAAAGTCGCCTTCTTGTACTTTCAGACGAGCATTGTAAGGTGCTGGGTATTTACGTGTTTCTACTTCACCTTCAATTGTAATCTCTTTTAGACCTTCACGAATTTCAGTGATGTCTGAAACTGTACCTGCGATATCAGAAATAACTGATTGACCTTTAGGATTACGAGCTTCAAAAATCTCTTGGATACGTGGAAGACCTTGTGTAATATCATCCCCGGCAACCCCACCTGTATGGAATGTACGCATTGTTAACTGTGTACCTGGTTCACCGATTGATTGAGCCGCAATAATACCAACTGCTTCCCCAACTTCAACCTCTTCACCTGTTGCTAAGTTCATGCCGTAACATTTTTTACATACGCCATGTTTTGTATTACATGTAAACGCAGAACGGATTGTAACTTCTTCGAATCCTAGCTCAATAATAGCACGAGCAATATCCTGATCAATTAAACCGTCTTTCGCTAAAATCACTTCACCAGTTTCTGGATGATAGATCGTTTTCTTCGTATGGCGACCAACAATACGTTCGTCTAAGCCTTCGATTAACTCTGTACCTTCCATTAACGCACCAATTGTTAAACCACGGTCAGTTCCACAGTCATCTTCACGAACAATAACATCTTGTGCTACGTCTACTAGACGACGAGTTAAGTAACCTGAATCGGCAGTTTTTAGGGCTGTATCGGCAAGACCTTTACGAGCACCATGCGTAGAGATGAAGTATTCCAATACTGTTAGACCTTCACGGAATGAAGATTTGATTGGAAGTTCGATGATACGACCAGCCGGGTTGGCCATCAGACCACGCATACCAGCTAACTGTGTAAAGTTAGATGCGTTACCACGGGCACCCGAGTCAGACATCATGAAGATTGGGTTTGTATTCTCAAGTGATTTCATTAGTTTTGATTGGATTTCATCTTTCGCTGCACTCCAGCTAGAGATAACACGATCATAACGTTCTTCTTCCGTGATAAAACCACGACGGAATTGTGCTTGAACTTTATCCACTTTGTCTTGTGCGATTGCTAAAATATCACCTTTGTCCGGTAAAACCACGATGTCAGATACACCAACAGTAATACCAGCTTTAGTTGAATATTTGAATCCAAGATTTTTCATACGGTCAAGCATTTTAGACGTTTCAGTAATGTGGAAACGTTTGAATACTTCAGCAATGATGTTCCCTAAGAACTTTTTGCGGAATGGGTTTACAACTGGCGCTGATGCAAAGTATTTGCGAAGTACAGCTGAACGTTGTGCCTCGACTTTTTCTTTTTCATCAAGTTCATTGTAAGCTGCATCAGCTTCAAGTTCTTTTAACGTTTCTTCATCAATTGTTAAGTTAACGAAGTATTTTGCTGGTGTTTCTTGCTCTAAATTGAAATCAGTCGGCTCGTTGATGTAAGGGAATGATTCAGGCAAGATTTCGTTAAAGATTACTTTACCAACAGTTGTTAATAGGAATTTGTTATTTTGTTCTTCTGTAAATGTTTCGTTTTGTAACGAACCTGCTTTAATCGCGATACGTGTATGCAGGTGAACATGACCTGTTTGGTATGCGATTAACACTTCATTTGGACCATAGAAGATTGTACCTTCACCGCGGACACCTTCACGCTCAAGTGTTAAGTAGTAGTTACCTAATACCATATCTTGAGATGGTGTTACGACTGGTTTACCATCTTTCGGGTTCAGGATGTTTTGTGCAGCAAGCATTAGTAAACGTGCTTCAGCTTGCGCTTCTGCTGATAGTGGTACGTGAACCGCCATTTGGTCACCATCGAAGTCAGCGTTATAAGCTGTACATACTAATGGGTGAAGACGAATTGCACGACCTTCAACTAATGTTGGTTCGAATGCTTGGATACCAAGACGGTGAAGCGTCGGTGCACGGTTAAGTAATACCGGATGCTCACGGATAACGTCTTCTAAAACGTCCCATACATCGTTGTTTAAACGCTCAATTTTACGTTTAGCCGATTTAATGTTATGTGCAAGACCACGTTCTACTAACTCTTTCATAACGAAAGGTTTAAATAGTTCGATAGCCATTTCTTTTGGTAAACCACATTGATACATTTTTAAGTTTGGACCTACTACGATAACCGAACGACCAGAGTAGTCAACACGTTTACCAAGTAAGTTTTGGCGGAAACGACCTTGTTTACCTTTCAGCATATGTGAAAGTGATTTTAAAGGACGGTTACCAGGACCAGTTACTGGACGACCACGACGACCGTTATCGATTAAAGCATCTACAGCTTCTTGTAACATACGTTTTTCGTTTTGTACGATGATGCTTGGTGCACCAAGGTCTAATAAACGTTTTAAACGGTTGTTACGGTTGATAACACGACGATATAGATCATTTAAGTCAGACGTTGCAAAACGACCACCATCTAATTGCACCATTGGACGAAGCTCTGGTGGGATTACAGGTAATACGTCTAAAATCATCCACTCTGGCATGTTGCCTGAGTTACGGAATGATTCTACAACTTCAAGGCGTTTAATCGCACGAGTACGACGTTGACCTTGTGCAGTTTTTAACTCTTCTTTTAAAGAGTGTGTTTCATCTTCAAGATCGATTTTGCTAAGAAGCTTTTTAATTGCTTCTGCACCCATTGCTGCTTCAAAGCCAGTACCGAACTTTTCACGGTATGCGCGGTATTCTTTTTCTGAAAGAAGTTGTTTGCTTTCTAAATTCGTTGCACCTGGTTCGATGACAACATAAGAAGCAAAGTAAATAACTTCTTCTAAGGCACGTGGAGACATATCTAGGATAAGACCCATACGGCTAGGAATACCTTTGAAGTACCAGATATGAGAAACTGGTGCTGCTAATTCGATGTGACCCATACGTTCACGACGAACTTTCGCGCGTGTTACTTCAACGCCACAGCGGTCACAAACTACGCCTTTATAGCGTACACGTTTGTATTTACCACAGTGACATTCCCAGTCTTTTGTTGGACCGAAAATACGTTCACAGAATAAACCATCTTTTTCTGGTTTTAGTGTACGGTAGTTGATTGTTTCAGGTTTTTTGACTTCACCATAAGACCAAGAACGAATCTTGTCAGGAGAAGCTAAACCAATTTTCATATATTCAAATTCATTAACATCTATCAAGGAGCCTACCTCCCTTTAGTATAGGTCTTTAAAAAGACTCTTTTACGCAGCTCGACAATCGTTTGCAAAAAATGTGTTTCTTTGACAAAAGATTAAAATTTTTATCTTCCAATAATAAAGAAAAAGTCGGACAGGGCATTAAATCCTGCCCGACTAATTTGAAATTAATTATTCAAATGACTCTACTGGCTCTTCTTCTTTATCTACATTTGGTGCAATGTTAAGCGCATCAGCTGGTTGAAGATCTTCTTCTTCGTCTAAATCACGAAGCTCTACTTCTTCATCATTGATTGTTAACATTTTTACATCCATACCTAGAGATTGAAGTTCTTTAATCAATACTTTGAATGATTCTGGAACGCCTGGCTCTGGTACACTTTCACCTTTAACGATGGCTTCGTATGTTTTCACACGACCTACCACGTCATCGGATTTTACTGTTAAGATTTCTTGAAGAGTGTATGCAGCTCCATATGCTTCAAGAGCCCATACTTCCATCTCACCGAAACGTTGTCCACCGAATTGTGCTTTACCGCCAAGTGGTTGTTGTGTAACAAGTGAGTAAGGACCAGTTGAACGTGCATGAAGTTTATCGTCAACCATGTGGGCAAGTTTGATCATGTACATGATCCCAACTGATACACGGTTATCGAATGGCTCACCTGAACGTCCATCATACAGGATTGTTTTACCGTCACGGTTCATACCTGCTTCTTCCATTGTCTCCCAAACGTCATCTTCGTTGGCACCATCGAATACCGGTGTTGCCATATGAATACCTAAGTAACGAGAAGCCATACCTAAGTGTAGCTCTAAAACTTGTCCGATATTCATACGAGAAGGTACGCCAAGTGGGTTTAACATGATATCAACAGGAGTACCATCTGGCATGAATGGCATATCCTCTTCCGGTAAGATACGAGAGATAACACCTTTGTTACCGTGACGTCCGGCCATTTTGTCACCAACGCGGATTTTACGTTTTTGAACAATATAAGCACGAACTAATTGGTTAACGCCTGGTGGTAATTCATCGCCGTCTTCACGGTTGAATACTTTAACGTCAAGTACGATACCACCTGCACCATGAGGTACACGTAATGAAGTATCACGTACTTCACGTGCTTTTTCACCGAAGATTGCGTGTAACAGACGTTCTTCAGCAGTTAGTTCTGTAACCCCTTTAGGAGTAACTTTACCAACAAGAATGTCACCGTCACGTACTTCCGCACCGATACGGATAATACCGCGTTCGTCTAAGTTACGAAGCGCATCTTCCCCAACGTTTGGAATGTCACGCGTAATTTCTTCAGGTCCTAATTTCGTATCACGAGATTCTGATTCATATTCTTCAATATGAACAGATGTATATACATCATCTTTTACAAGGCGTTCGCTCATGATTACAGCATCCTCATAGTTGAAGCCATCCCAAGTCATGAACGCAACTAGTACGTTACGACCAAGTGCAAGCTCACCACGTTCCATAGAAGGACCGTCTGCTAAAATATCACGAGGTTTTACACGTTCGCCAACTTTCACAAGTGGACGTTGGTTGTACGAAGTACCTTGGTTTGAACGAATGAATTTCTGTAATTTATATTTCGTTAAATCGCCTTTAACTTCTTTACCGTCAACAGTTTCAATACGACGAACGTGAATTGAGCGTGCTTCTACATGCTCTACGATACCGTCATATTTTGCTACAACTGCAGCACCTGAGTCACGCGCATCTACGTGTTCCATACCAGTACCAACGAATGGTGCTTCTGGGTTTAAAAGAGGAACCGCTTGACGTTGCATGTTGGCACCCATAAGTGCACGGTTAGAGTCATCGTTTTCTAAGAACGGAATACAAGCTGTCGCAGCAGATACTACTTGTTTAGGAGATACATCCATGTAGTCAATTTGCGATTTGTTGAACACCGTATTATCTCCACGGAAACGACCTACTATTTCGTCCTTCGTGAATGTACCATCTGGATTTAATAGTGAGTTCGCTTGTGCTACATAGTAGTTATCTTCTTCATCAGCTGTTAAATAATCTATTTGGTCTGTTACTTTACCAGTTTCATGATCGATACGACGATAAGGTGTCTCGATGAAACCAAATTTATTTACTTTTGCGAATGAAGATAATGAGTTAATTAAACCGATGTTCGGACCCTCTGGCGTTTCAATCGGACACATACGACCATAGTGAGAATAGTGAACGTCACGTACTTCGAAACCAGCACGCTCACGTGTTAAACCACCAGGCCCTAATGCAGATAGACGACGTTTGTGCGTCAACTCAGCTAATGGGTTTGTTTGGTCCATGAATTGAGATAATTGAGAGCTACCGAAGAACTCTTTAATTGACGCAATTACAGGACGAATATTAATCAATTGTTGTGGCACGATAGAAGCTGTGTCATTAATAGACATACGCTCACGTACTACACGTTCCATACGAGATAAACCAATACGGAATTGATTTTGTAATAACTCACCAACAGAACGCAGACGACGGTTACCTAAGTGGTCGATGTCATCAGTTGCTCCTACTTGGTAAAGTAGATTGAAGAAGTAACTTACTGATGATAATACGTCAGCAGGTGTAATGTTTTTCACTTCTTCATCAATGTACGCATTGCTGATTACATTGATTTCTTTTTGTGCTTCATCTTTTGGTGCATAGATTTTAATAGATTGGATTGTTACATCATCTTCAAGTACACCACCGACTTGTGTTAAAGTACGGAAACCAATACCTTTTGAAGTATCTTCTAGGTACGGTAAGATTTTGTCTAGTGTACGACGATCAAGAACTGTGTCTTTTTCTACTAAAATTTCGCCTGTCTCTGGATCTACAAGCGTTTCTGCAATCGTTTGGTTGAATAAACGATTTTTAATATGAAGCTTTTTATTCATTTTGTAGCGACCAACATTCGCTAAATCATAGCGTTTTGCATCAAAGAAACGAGAATATAATAAACTCTTCGCACTTTCAACTGTTGGTGGCTCACCTGGACGTAGACGTTCGTAGATTTCTAAAAGTGCTTTCTCAGTACTTTCAGAGTTATCTTTTTCTAACGTATTACGTAAATATTCATTGTCACCGATAATATCGATAATTTCTTGGTCTGAACCAAAACCTAAAGCGCGTAGTAACACTGTTACTGGTAATTTACGTGTACGATCAATACGTACATACACGACATCCTTCGCGTCAGTTTCATATTCTAACCAAGCACCACGGTTTGGAATTACTGTCGCACCGAAGCCTTTTTTACCGTTTTTATCAGTTTTATCATGGAAATACACACTTGGTGAACGAACTAATTGTGAAACGATAACGCGCTCAGCACCGTTGATGATGAACGTTCCTGTTTCTGTCATTAATGGGAAATCACCCATGAATACATCTTGTTCTTTCACTTCGTCTGTTTCTTTGTTATGAAGACGTACTTTCACGCGTAATGGAGCTGCGTAAGTTACATCTCGCTCTTTACACTCATCTACATCATACTTAGGATCGCCTAATGTATAATCGATGAATTCTAATGAAAGATTACCTGTAAAGTCCTCGATCGGCGAAATGTCACGGAACATTTCACGTAAACCTTCTTCAAGGAACCACTCGTAAGACGCCGTTTGAATCTCAATCAGATTTGGAAGCTCAAGCACCTCTTTAATACGCGCAAAGCTTCTACGCTGGCGGTGTTGTCCGTACTGAACTAGTTGACCTGTCAACTCATTCACCCCTCAATAAAGCGATATTAGGTCTTTGCAAAATCATACAAATAGTGTATGATTCCGAAAGACAAAAAGAAAACGAGTCTTCAAAAAGATCTCATTTTCGGTTAACTAAACTTATCTTGGCAAGTATACCCAACTAAAAACATTCATATACAAAAGGGCATACGACCTCAAAATAATATTTTTGCATTGTATCATGTTATCATAGCCGATTTGTCAAGTCAATATTTTATACATATTTCATTTATTTTTTCGCGCGTACTATCCAGTACCCTTTTTTCTTTTCTACAACATCGACTTCTGAAAATTTTTCTTCTAAGTAACTCACCGTTGATGGAGCACCTTGCTTTTTCTGAATAACAACCCACAACTCTCCCGATGCCACCAACTTCTCATACGCACCATCATAAAAACGATAAATTGTGTCCTTCCCCGCTCGAATTGGCGGATTTGTTAAAATTGCAGCAGCTTTCGTTTCACCATCAACACTCGATAGTCCATCACTAACAAATATTCGTACATTTTGAACACCGTTCACTTGCGCATTTTTCTGCGAAAGCGCAACTGCACGTTCATTAATATCCATCATAAAAACAGTACGTTCCGGATTTACTTTGGCAATTGACAACCCAATCGGTCCATAGCCACAACCCACATCAAAAATCGCACCTTCAACTTCAGGCATTTCAAACGTATCAATTAACACACGGGATCCAAAATCTACTTCGCTTTTACTAAATACACCTGCATCTGTTTCAAATGAAAACGTATGCCCAAGCAACTTGAATGTCCAATGACGTGGCTTACTCTCAGTTTGAGGCTTGTTTGAATAATAATGTTCTGACACTCTTTACGCCTCCCCATATAGAAAAGAACTAAAGCGTACATTCATGCTAAACGAATGCTAAGGTTCCTTAACGAAAGTGTCTCACAACCTTCCTAAAGAATCAAAGCAGGCGCACATTACAACGCTTAAGTCTCGATACAGAAATAAGTTTTACTTCCCTATCTTAAATGAAGAAAAAGCTCGCCACAAATGACGAGCTTCCCTTTGTATAAAAGTAATTAGAAATTACTTAACTTCTACAGATGCGCCAACTTCTTCAAGTTTAGCTTTGATGCCTTCAGCTTCATCTTTAGAAATACCTTCTTTAAGAGCTTTAGGAGCGTTGTCTACAACTTCTTTAGCTTCTTTAAGACCTAAACCAGTGATTTCACGCACTGCTTTGATAACTTTGATTTTTTCTGCACCAGCAGAAGCTAATACTACGTCAAATTCAGTTTTTTCTTCAGCTGCAGCAGCACCGCCAGCAACTACTGCTACTGGAGCAGCAGCTGTTACACCGAATTCTTCTTCGATTGCTTTTACTAAATCGTTTAATTCTAGAACTGTCATAGCTTTGATAGCTTCTAAGATTTGCTCTTTGTTCATTATAATTTCCTCCTAATTGGATAATGTTTTTGTTTTTTGCGGTCAAGCCGCAGAAGTTATGCTACGTAAGTAATTACGCGCCTTGTTCTTCTTTTTGTTCTGCAACAGCTTTTGTTGCAAGTGCGAAGTTGCGCACTGGAGCTTGAAGTACAGATAAAAGCATTGAAAGAAGACCTTCGCGTGATGGAAGTTCTGCAAGTGCTTTAACATCTTCAACAGATGCGATTGTACCTTCGATAATACCAGCTTTAATTTCTAAAGCTTCGTTTTTCTTAGCGAACTCGTTGATGATTTTAGCAGGAGCTACAACATCTTCAGTTGAGAACGCAACAGCGTTAGGACCAGTTAATACTTCATTGATTCCTGCAACGCCTGCAGCTTCAGCAGCACGACGAGTTAAAGTGTTTTTGTAAACTTTGAACTCAACGCCAGCTTCACGAAGTTGCTTACGAAGTTCAGTCACTTGTGCAACATTAAGACCACGATAATCCACAACTACTACAGAAGCAGCGCTTTGGAATTTTTCAGTGATTTCTTGTACTTGTGATTGTTTGTTTTCGATTGCTTTGTTCATGATGACACCTCCTATTAGAATGGGTCATTTATACCGACAAAAGAAAAGCCTCTGGGTCATATAGACACAGAGGCTGAAAGTCATCATCTTTAAAATAAGAATCCGAATTCCGATGTCCTCGGTAGGATCATTAAGTGACAAGTCACTCCTACTGTCTACGGTACAAATGGATGATTCACAACAGCATCCATCTTACCAAAGATACGGATTGCTGTCAACCGTTATATATTAAATACTATTCAATTTTGCTCAAGAGCAATGGTTGAATAAATATAAAAGATATTATTTTACTACAACACTAGCAGCGTCGATTTTAACAGCTGGACCCATTGTAGTTGTAACATTTACAGATTTCATGTAAGTACCTTTAGCTGCAGCAGGTTTTGCTTTTTGAACAACGTCAAATACAGTTAAGAAGTTTTCTACAAGTTTTTCTGTAGAGAAAGAAGCTTTACCGATTGGAGCGTGGATGATACCAGCTTTGTCAGCACGGTATTCAACTTTACCAGCTTTAATCTCTGCGATTGCTTTAGTTACATCAAAAGTAACTGTGCCTGTTTTAGGGTTTGGCATTAAGCCTTTAGGTCCTAATACACGACCAAGTTTACCAACTTCACCCATCATGTCAGGAGTTGCTACGATTACATCAAAGTCAAACCAACCTTGTTGGATTTTTTGGATGTATTCTGCATCGCCTACATAATCAGCACCAGCTGCTTCAGCTTCTTTAAGTTTTTCACCCTTAGCAAATACTAATACGCGTTGAGTTTTACCAGTACCGTTTGGAAGTACTACTGCTCCACGGATTTGTTGGTCGTTCTTACGAGTATCGATTCCTAAACGGAAAGCAACTTCTACAGTAGCGTCGAAGTTTACTGTGCTTGTTTTTTGAGCAAGTTCGATTGCTTCTTGTGCGCCGTATGCTACGTTACGGTCGATTAATTTTGCTGCATCTTGCAGTTTTTTACCTTTTTTAGCCATTTTAAAATTCCTCCTTGATTGTGGTTATAGCGGATTTTACCTCCCACGAATAAAGGTTGCGCGTTCACAAAGAAACTCCGCAACCTTCCAAAAACAAATACATCATCAAGTAAATGGGATTAGTCTTCGATGACAATACCCATGCTTCGTGCAGTACCTTCAACCATTAACATAGCAGCTTCAACTGAAGCAGCGTTAAGGTCTGGCATTTTTTGTTCAGCGATTTCGCGAACTTTATCACGTTTAACCGTTGCAACTTTATTACGGTTTGGTTCACCAGATCCAGATTGGATACCAGCTGCTACTTTAAGCAACACTGCTGCAGGTGGAGTTTTTGTAATAAAAGTGAATGAACGATCCTCAAATACTGAAATTTCAACCGGAATAATAAGACCAGCTTGATCAGCAGTACGCGCATTGAATTCTTTACAGAATCCCATGATGTTCACACCCGCTTGACCTAATGCAGGACCAACCGGCGGTGCTGGGTTTGCTTTACCAGCAGGAATTTGAAGTTTTACAACTTTAATAACTTTTTTAGCCACGAGACACACCTCCTTAAGTCCGTGATGTGGTAATTGGGTTGCCCCTCCCACTCAATATCTGTCTGTCAGCTAATTGCCGATAACATTAAAATTATCATTGTAGACGTCTAATAAACTTATGACAGTCTGACCTATGAAATGATACCACTTTTAATTTCGTTAAGCAAGTAGTAATCTTTTATAGTTTTTTGATTTGTTCAAAATCTAGTTCCATTTTCGTTTCGCGACCGAACATATCAACAGTCACTTTCAGTTTTCCTTTTTCCGTGTCAATCTCTTCTACACGTCCTTGGAAGTGTGCAAATGGTCCTTCTAATACCTCTACTACTTCACCGACAGTAATATCCATCTCGTAAACTTTTTCTGTCATGCCCATTTGCTGTAACAAACGATCCGCTTCTTCAGGTAATAGAGGTGTTGGTTTCGCACCACCACCTGATGAACCGATAAACCCTGTTACACCTGGTGTATTACGTACAACATACCAAGAATCATCTGTCATGATCAGTTCTACTAATACATAACCTGGGAAAACTTTACGCATCATTGTACGTTTTTTTCCGTCTTTCATTTCTGTTTCTTCCTGTTCTGGAACGATAACACGGAAGATTTTATCTTGCATCCCCATAGTTTCAACACGTTTCTCTAGGTTTGCTTTTACACGGTTCTCATACCCTGAATACGTATGAACAACATACCAATTTTTCTCCATAATAAATAGGACTACTCGTCCGTCCCTCCCTTACAAATAAAAGTGAAAATCATCATAGATATGAAAATTAAAATATATCTTAATTTTTCCACGGATTTCTCAATAATAAAACATAGCTTCCACCAATAGTAGCGAAAGCATGATGACTATACACCGCATAATGGGTAGTCATCACTAGCTGCTTTTCATTCATTTTACTAGGACAGCATAATCTTCATAATGAAAATATTTTACAGCTGTTTCTTTCATAAAACAAACGAAAAAACCCGTTATTGGAATGGACGGGCTATTTTCAAAAGTATTAACATTCACTTCATTAAATTTACAGTTCTAAATACCAACGGAATAGTTTAGAAATACCTAAATCTACTAACACAAAAAATAAAGCCATGATTACTACAGTCGAAATTACAACTACAGTATATTTCGTCAGTTCTTTACCTTTTGGCCAGCTAGTTTTGCGCATTTCTGACATTACGTCGCTGAAAAAGTTTTTAATCTTTCCCATTCTAGCCTAACCTCCGAATAAATCATCTTTGTTCTATTTACAAATCATTTATAACGTTTGTTTATGCACTGTATGTTCATTGCAGTGCGAGCAAAATTTCTTTAATTCGAGGCGTACAGTTGAACCTTCCT
Organism: Lysinibacillus sp. NPDC097287; assembly: GCF_044761695.1. NCBI lineage: Bacteria > Bacillati > Bacillota > Bacilli > Caryophanales > Bacillaceae > Lysinibacillus > Lysinibacillus sp. NPDC097287. The sequence goes on along the minus strand of NZ_JBIWCX010000013.1, from coordinate 102,650 downwards.
TTGCTGGAAGTGTGTAGTTTCTCGAGCTACATTTCTCGCAACTTAGCACGACTTTCTTTGCCATTTAATCACCTTTTCGGCAGTTAGTCTTTTAAAGACTAACACCTAATATTCTCGCTGTCAACAAGCGCTAACACTGGTTAAGACATTTCCTCAAGCACCAAGTGACGCTCTAATTTTCGTTTTACTCGCTGCAAAGCATTATCAATCGATTTCACATGACGATTTAACTCTGCTGAAATTTCATGATAAGATTGCCCATCTAAATAGAGTCCTAACACCTGTAATTCAAGCTCACTTAAAATCTCACTCATCTTTTCTTCTAAATAACCAAATTCTTCTCTATGAATCATTAATTCTTCAGGGTCATCCATAATGGCACCTGTTAACACATCCATAAGTGTGCGATCTGACTCTTCATCAAAAATAGGTTTATCTAAAGATACATAAGAATTCAACGGAATATGTTTTTGCCTTGTCGCAGTCTTAATCGCTGTAATAATTTGTCTAGTAATGCACAATTCAGCAAACGCACGAAAAGAAGATAGCTTGTCCCCTTTAAAATCTCGTATTGCTTTGTACAAGCCAATCATACCTTCTTGCACAATATCTTCCTTATCAGCACCAATCAAGAAATATGATCTTGCCTTCGCTCTCACCAACAAACGATATTTTGTAATTAAAAAATCTAAGGCATCTGTATTACCTTGATGCACCATTTCAATAAGTTCTTCGTCATTGAATCGTTCAAAATCTTGTGTCACTTGTACAATACTATTTTTAAACATGGTATCACCTCAGCTACAACAGATAATTAGGAACAGTATAACGGAATTGGAAAATATGCGTCAATCAATCGTTCATTTTAAATCGCGACGCCACTTTTCAAAAGCAATCGCTACATCTGGCTTTAATTCAATCCGAGATGGGGGCTTACTATCCTGTTTTCGTTTCACATCATGCGAAATTTTATGTTGAATAATGCCCATATCAATTTCTAGTTCTCTCGCCGATTTGCGCAGAGCACCATTACCAAAAATCACACTTTGCTCTGCCATATCGGAAGTTGCTACATGTATCTGTACCTGTCTACTTTTCAAATCATGCGTCATCTTTTCAATCCGCTCATCTGCTGTCTCGTTTTTTCGTGTATAAATGATTTCTACACCATTTTCTATATAAGATTGCTCTACACCTGGCGAGAGATGCGCATCAAATACGACAATGACACGCCATCCCATCGCTGCTTTATATTCAGCCATAAGCTCAATTAACCGTTTACGTGCATCCTCAAAATTCGAATCCCGTAGCGGGCGCAGCTCATTCCAAGCACCAATCATATTATAGCCATCAACAAGCAAAATGTTCTTCATACTTATTTGATCGCTTCTTGACGTTTACGATACACTTCGTACATTAAGAGTGCAGCAGCTACAGAAGCATTCAATGAATTTACATGACCAACCATTGGTAAGTGATAAAGGAAATCACACTTTTCTTTTAACAGACGGCCCATTCCCTTACCCTCACTACCAATAATAATCGCTAGTGGCAGTGTCGCGTCCATTTTGCGGTAATCTGCAGATCCTTTTGCATCTGTACCTGCAATCCAAACGCCACGCTCTTTTAATTCATCGACAACTTGGGCTAAGTTATTAACACGTACTACAGGCACATGTTCAATCGCACCTGTAGAAGCTTTCGCAACAACAGCCGTCAAGCTAACCGAACGGCGCTTAGGAATTATAATACCATGTGCTCCAATCGCATCTGCAGTTCGCATAATCGAACCTAGATTATGAGGGTCTTCCAGTTCATCTAAAATTAAAAAGAACGGATCCTCTTGTTTTTCTTGCGCCACTGCAAATAAATCATCTAGCTCTGCATAACTATACGCCGCAACAGAAGCTACAATTCCTTGGTGATTGGCATCTGATAGCTGATCGACCTTTTTCTTCGGAACGAATTGAACAATAATACCACGTTCACGTGCTAAATCGAGTAGTTCGTTGACACCTGATTTTTTTACACCTTCTGCAATCCATACTTTATTCATATCGCGGCCTGAACGAAGCGCTTCTAACACTGGGTTTTTACCGGCAATAATTTCACCATTTTGTTCTACCATTATTTTGACACTCCTTTTGATTCCTCGATTATCTGAATAGCGTACGCAATAATTTCATAAACACGCTCAAGCTCATTTAATAAATATAGACTACCAAGTACCGCCTCGAAACCCGAGCTATTGCGGTACGTTCTAACATCTGTATTTTTAGGAACAGAGCCAGATTTGGCATTGCGTCCACGACGGAACACAGCCAACTCTCCCTCTGTTAAAAAATCCTCATCCATCATACGATGCACAATCATAGACTGTGCTTTCGCTGATACATAGTGTGTCGCTTCTTTATGCAGTGTATTCGGCTTTACACGTCCAGCACGCAATAAATACTCACGTACTTTTTGTTCTAAAACCGCATCACCCATATAGGCAAGCGCTAAAGCATTTAATTGTTTTACATCTTCATTTCGGAGTTTATCCAAATCACTTACCCTCGTTTCCATCTAGTGCCTTGGCGTGTATCTTCTAAAATGATACCTTGCGCTTGCAAATGGTCACGGATTTCATCTGAACGAGCGAAATCACGGTTTTTACGTGCCTCTACACGCTCCTGTAATAGGGCATCGATTTCCTCATCTAACAGTTCATCTTCTTTAGCAAATCCAATACCTAAGACGTCACCAAGCACCTCGAAAGTTCCCACAAATGCTGTTAATACTTCCTCAGCTGTATTCGCTTCGTTTAAGTAAATATTTGCGATACGCGCAAGTTCAAATAGCACAGAAACAGCATTTGCAGTATTGAAATCATCATCCATCGCTTCTTCAAATTGCGCTTTTTGCACAGCAATTTTTTCCAACCACTCTTCTGTATGATCACCTAGACTCGCTGTTGCTGTTAAACGATGTTTTACGTTATTGTAAGCTGTACGAATACGTTCCAAACCCGTTGCTGCTGCATCCACTAGATCCTTCGCAAAGTTAATTGGGTGACGATAATGAACAGATAACATAAAGAAACGTAAAACTTGCGGGTCAATTTGTTTACGAATATCGTTCACAAGTACAAAATTACCAAGGGATTTTGACATTTTTTCATTATCGATATTAATGTATCCATTATGCATCCAATAACGCGCAAACGTTTTATCGTTATGAGCCTCTGATTGGGCAATTTCATTTTCATGATGTGGGAATGTTAAATCTTGACCACCTGCATGAATATCAATTGTATCACCTAAATGCTCTCGCGCCATGACCGAGCACTCAATATGCCAACCAGGACGACCATTACCCCAAGGGCTCGCCCAGTAAATCTCACCTGGTTTCACCGCTTTCCATAAGGCAAAATCTAGTGCATCGTCTTTTTTCTCACCAGCTTCAATGCGAGCACCAATTTTTAAATCATCTACTGCTTGGTGTGACAATTTCCCGTAACCATCAAATTTACGTGTACGGTAATATACATCACCTGCAGATTCATACGCATAACCTTTGTCGATTAGAACTTTAATAAATTCAATAATATCATCCATATGCTCTGTAACGCGTGGATGCGCATCTGCCTTTTTGCACCCTAGAGCTGTAACATCTTCGAAGTAAGCGGCAATAAAACGCTCTGTTAACTCATGAACTTCCTCACCTAGCTCATTTGCAGCTTTAATAATTTTATCATCCACATCCGTAAAGTTTGATACGAACTTAACATCAAAACCCTTGTATTGTAGGTAGCGACGTACTGTATCATAGACGATGACAGGTCGTGAATTCCCGATATGGATATAGTTATACACCGTCGGGCCACACACGTACATTTTGACCTTACCTTCTTCTAATGGCACAAACGCTTCTTTTTGTCTCGTTAAAGTGTTAAAAATTTGTATACTCAATGCTTTTCTCTCTCCTTCTGTAAGTGTCCGATTTCCTCTTGCAATACTGCAATCTGTTTCTCGAAACCTAGACAACGCTCTTCCACAGGGTCAGGGATATTTTGATGATCTAATTTTTTCTCTAAACGGATACCATCTTTCATCACAATTTTCCCTGGAATTCCAACTACCGTAGAATTCGGCGGTACTTCCTTTAACACGACCGAGCCGGCACCAATTTTACTATTCTCACCAATTGTAATCGAACCAAGCACCTTTGCACCAGTCGCTACAAGTACATTATCCTCTAATGTTGGGTGACGCTTTCCTTTTTCTTTCCCGGTACCACCTAATGTGACACCTTGATACAAAGTTACATTATCGCCAATTTCACATGTTTCACCGATGACTACGCCCATACCATGGTCAATAAAGAAGCGGCGACCAATTTTGGCACCAGGGTGAATCTCAATACCTGTAAAGAAACGACTCACCTGTGAAATCACACGTGCAATAAAATAAAACCGTTTTTTAAAGAACCAGTGTGCAATGCGATGCGACCATGTAGCATGTAAACCTGAATACGTTAATACAACTTCAAGCACACTACGCGCCGCTGGGTCATTTTCAAAAATTGTCGCAACATCTTCTTTCATTCTTTTAAACACAAGTAAATCCCCCTTTTTTTGTCATGATATGCGTTGTAATAATCCGCTACATTTGATGCTTTTAAAAAAATAAAAAGCGCCCCTATCATCTCTCCTAAAAAGAAATGACAGAGGCGCTATAATTGCGCGGTTCCACTCTGATTGAAGGCATATGCGATACCTTCCACTCGAATGCCCTATAACGGGGACTAGCCGACAAAGCCTACTAAATAATTTCAGCTTTATGCTCAAAGGTGCAATTCCGTTTTACCTAGGCTCAGACCACTTTCAGCCGGTGATGGTCCTCTCTTTTAGAGCGTGCGCCACGTACTTCTCCTTATCAACGCTTTCTCAATGTAAATTCATTTTACAACGAAAGTACAAATTGTCAATAATTTTCTATTATTTCGCGTATTTCTCTACACGAGCAATTGTTTTTTCTTTACCAATTAGGCAAATAGCATTTGGTAATTCTGGACCGTGCGTTTCACCTGTAGCTACAACGCGAATTGGCATGAATAAATTTTTACCTTTATGACCTGTTTCTTTTTGGACAGCTTTAATAGCTGCTTTCACAGCATCTGGTGTGAATTCTTCTAAAGCTTCAAGTTGCACTTTAAATGCCGCCATTACTTCAGGTACTTGTTCTCCACCTAAAACTTCATTCGCTGCTTCATCATATTCAATATGATCGTTGAAGAATAGGCTCGAAAGTTCCACGATTTCAGCACCAAAACTCATTTGTTCATGGTATAGCGCGATTAAATCAGTCGCCCAAGCACGTTGTTCTGCCGATAATTCCTCTGGTAGTAACCCTGCTTTTTGTAAATGTGGTAATGCTAATGCCACCACTTCTTCTAGCGATAATTTTTTAATGTATTGGTTATTCATCCAAGTAAGTTTTTGCTTATCGAACATAGATGGTGATTTAGAAAGACGTTTTTCATCGAACATTTCGATGAATTGTTCTTTCGAAAAGATCTCATCTTCACCTTCTGGAGACCAGCCTAATAATGCAAAGAAGTTGAACATTGCTTCTGGCAGGTAGCCAAGGTCTTTATATTGCGTAACGAATTGGATAATTGACTCATCACGTTTTGATAATTTTTTACGATTTTCATTAATGATTAAGGTCATATGACCGTAGCTTGGGTATTCCCAGCCGAACGCATCAAAAATCATCATTTGTTTTGGTGTATTTGATAAATGCTCTTCGCCACGGAATACATGTGAGATTTCCATGAAATGATCATCTAACACTACTGCATAGTTGTATGTTGGGATGCCGTTTGCTTTAACAAGTACCCAGTCACCCACATCTTTTGATTCGAATGATACAGTTCCACGTACTAAATCTTCGAATTCATATGTGACATTTTCAGGCACACGCATACGAATTGTGAATGCTTCACCGGCTGCTTCTTTTGCTGCTACTTCTTCCGCAGATAAATGACGGCAAGTACCATCATAAGTTGGCGCCGCAACCCCGCGTGCTTTTTGCTCTTCACGAGATGCTTCTAACTTTTCTGATGAGCAGAAACATTTATAAGCTAAACCTTTTTCTAATAATTGTTCAGCGTGCTCTTTATAAACATCTAAACGCTCCATTTGGCGATAAGGGGCATATGGTCCACCGATATCAATAGATTCATCATAATCAATACCTAACCATCTTAAGTTATCTAGCTGAGATGCTTCTCCGCCTTCTACATTACGCTCGATATCTGTATCCTCAATACGTACGATAAATTTACCGTTATGATGTCTTGCATATAAATAGTTGAATAACGCTGTACGTGCCCCACCAATATGTAAGAAACCTGTTGGAGATGGCGCATAACGAACGCGAACTTCTTTCGTCATAAGTAAAAGCCTCCTAATTTTCGTTCATATATCAAATACGCCTCGGCGTATTTGCGTCCAGATTTCGGACTCGAAACTATTCGAGTCAATTCCTTTACGAAATCTGTGACATCTGCCAGAGGCTTGACTGTTCACAGTCGACTTTGTTCATTTTACCACTCCGCTATAAGAATTAAAAGCGGCGATCATCCGCTTTACTTCTTAATTAAAAGAATCGTCGCCATTGACGCAATTCCTTCCTCACGCCCTGTAAAGCCTAACTTCTCAGTTGTTGTCGCTTTGACATTTACTTGTGAAGGTTCTGCATTTAGTAATTCTGCAATACGGTTTCGCATTTGCTCAATATAAGGTGCCATTTTAGGACGTTGCGCCATAATTGTACAATCTACGTTACCAAGTACGTAGCCACGGTCCTCAACGATTTTCCAAATATGTTGAAGTAGCTTTGCAGAGTCCGCATCTTTGAATGCTGGATCTGTATCTGGGAAGTGACGACCAATATCGCCTTCACCGATTGCGCCTAGTGCCGCATCTGTTACTGTGTGTAATAATACGTCTGCATCTGAGTGACCTACTAAGCCCTTCTCATGCGGGATTGTAATTCCCCCAATAATTAATGGACGCCCCTCTTCAAATGCATGTACGTCAAATCCTTGTCCTACTCGAAACATGATTAATTTCCTCCTAACTTGCGCTTGTGTAAAATTGCTTCACCAAACACTAAGTCTTCTTTAGTAGTCATTTTAACATTTTCATAGCTACTTTCCACGATATGTACCGCATGACCAAGACGTTCAACTAGCATCGCCTCATCGGTGCCGAGGAACCCCACCTTTTCTGCGACATCCTCTGCGTGAGCAATCAAATCAAATCGGAAAGCTTGTGGCGTTTGAATCATCCACAAGCTTTCACGATCAACCGTTTCCTCAATGACACCGTCACGTACTTTCTTCATCGTATCCTTCGCACGAACACCTGCAATCGCTGCACCATTATCATGCGCACTTTGTACAAGATTAGCAATAATATCATGCCTGATAAATGGACGTGCCGCATCATGGACAAGCACAATATTGACCTGATCCATCTCCTTCATGCAGGAATGGACGGAATGCTGACGTTCAGCACCCCCATCCGGTAAGCCCTTCACCTTTGATATACCATACTCTGTGAGCAACTCCTGGATAAATCCTCGCTCCTCAGGTTTTACTGCAAGCCAAATACCTGTACAGTTACTATCTTGCTCAAACACTTCGAGCGTGTGAATTAAAATCGGTTTTTCTAATAGCTTTAAAAATAATTTATTTTGACCTGCGCCCATACGCTTACCGCTTCCTGCAGCAGGTAGCACTACTTCATACTGCAATCTGTTCACTTCCTAAATGAAATTCGACATGATATGAATGTTGCTGGCACTTCATGTGCACACAGCAACTATATACTCAGATGACATTAATCCTCGTTTGGCTTAGCAAAAATCATACGACCGGCAGATGTTTGGAGAACACTCGTTACGGTAACTTTAATTGCCTGTCCGATATAACCACGACCGCCTTCCACAACAATCATCGTACCGTCATCCAAGTAAGCAACACCTTGATTGTGCTCTTTCCCCTCTTTAATCACAACAATTTGCATATCTTCACCAGGAATAACGACAGGTTTAACTGCATTTGCTAAATCGTTAATATTCAACACTTTTACCTGATGTAACTCACATACTTTATTTAAGTTAAAGTCATTCGTAACAATTTGCGTGTCATTCCCCATTTTTTTCGCTAGACGCACAAGCTTTAAGTCCACTTCTTGCACATCTTCGAAATCTTCTTCGGTAATTTCAACTTTTGTCATACGTTCATCCTGTAGCTTTTTCAGAATATCTAAGCCACGTCGCCCCCTCGTACGTTTTAACGTATCTGAGGAATCAGCAATATGCTGTAGTTCCGTTAGTACAAACTGTGGTACGACTAACGCACCCTCGATAAAGCCTGTTTGAGAAATATCCGCGATACGCCCATCAATGATGACACTTGTATCTAACAGCTTATAACTGCCAGGAGCTTCATTTGGCTCACTGCCTTTTTTCTTTGCGCTACCACGTAGTGTAAATAGCTGTAGTAACTCATCACGCTTTTTAAAGCCTACACGGAAGCCTAAATAGCCTAAAACAAACGACAATATAATTGGTAAAATCTCCGTAATGATTGGTAAACGAATGCTATCAATCGCAAAACCTAAGAAATATGCCACAATCAGGCCAATAATCAAGCCAAGTGTACCAAACAGTAACTCACCTACTGGGACTTTAAAAAGTACTTCTTCCAACCAACCTATAAGCTTTACAAAATAATCCGAAACGGCAAACGATAATGTGAACAATAAAAGTGCCCCTAAAGCTACTGATACGTAAGGATTATCAAGCCAAGGATTAGATGATAAATGAAGTAATTCGTATAATGGCGGTAAGAAAACGAGACCTAAAGCTCCCCCAATCAATAAAAAGGCAATTTGAATAAATTTTTTCATAAACTTTCACCTCCTAAGTATAGAGTTTATTATACAATAGCTTCTCTAGAAATTCGCTTTACAAGCCCATTACAAATTTATAAGGTCTTATGTAACCTTAAGATACTTAAATGCTGAAACTTTCAGTATTCTCCAAAAACATCCCGAATAAAGGTCGCAAAAATACATTAAAAAATGTGTATTTTTCCCTCGTTAAACTCGAAATTTTGGTAAAAAATTAACATACTGCAGTTCCTAAGTAATGAATAGTATAAACTCTACTTATTCGAGAAAAATTATATCATGAGATAGGAGAATCATCATGACTCAAACGCACCATGTGAAAGTTACTACAGCAGATCCATCAGCTATCGGTTTATTTGGACTGGCGATTGTTACATTTGTCGCTTCAACTCAAAAGCTTGGCTGGACAGAAGGTTTAGGTTTGGTTATTCCCTGGGCAATTTTCTTGGGTGGTATTGCACAATTTTATGCTTCAATTTTAGACGCGAAGCATAACAACACCTTCGGCACAACTGCATTTGGGGCATACGGATTATTTTGGATGGGTGTCGCAATGTCTTGGTTTGTACAAGCAGGTTTATTCGGCGAAACGCTCCAGGCTAGTGCAGACATACGTCAATTAGGTGTTGTTTACTTAGGCTACTTAATCTTTACAGTGTTTATGACGATTGGCGCTCTAGAAACAAACAAAGTATTATTCTTTATTTTCTTTTTGATTAATTTATTATTTATCGGCTTATCATTTAGCTCGTTTGGCATTATGGAACACGGTATGCATTTATTAGCGGCTTATGCAGAGTTAGGGATTGCGTTATTATCACTTTACGGTGCAGGCGCAAATGTATTAAATAAACACTTCGACTTTGAGTTCCTACCACTCGGCAAACCATTTGGCTTAATTACTGAGGAAAATTTACAAAAAAAGCATTCTACACAAGCCGTTCATAAGTGATGTAAAAGAGGTGTTGCCATTATGGCGACACCTCTTTTTTATCAATCACGGAAACTCATATTCAATGCATCTTTAATTGTCTCAACACCGACAATCTCAATACCTTGTGGAAAATCCCAACCACCAATATTGGAAGATGGAATAAACACACGCTTAAAACCTAACTTTGCTGCTTCAATCACACGCTGTTCAATACGTGATACCCTACGCACTTCTCCTGTCAAACCTACTTCCCCGATAAAACAATCAGTAGCACGTACAGCCTGGTCCTTGAAACTTGAGACAATGCTCGTTAAAACAGCAAGGTCAATCGCCGGTTCATCTAGTTTTACACCACCCGCTACTTTAATATACGCATCTTGTGCTTGTAACATGAGACCCATTCTTTTTTCTAACACAGCCATTAGCAATTGCACACGGTTTTGGTCTACACCTGTCGCCATTCGCTTAGGGTAGTTAAAGCTAGTCGGTGTAACAAGTGATTGAATTTCTACTAGAATTGGTCGTGTCCCCTCCATCGATGCGACAATCGTTGAACCCGCTGCCCCTTGGGAACGCTCCTGTAAAAATAACTCAGAAGGATTTAACACTTCCTTCAAACCGCCCTGTAACATCTCAAAAATTGCAATCTCATTTGTCGAGCCAAAGCGATTTTTCTGACTACGTAAAATACGATGATTATGATGGCGTTCTCCTTCAAAATATAAAACCGTATCTACCATATGCTCTAAAATACGCGGACCAGCAATTTGCCCTTCCTTCGTTACGTGCCCAACTAAGAAAATGGCAATGCCTTTCGTTTTCGCAATACGCATTAATTCAGCGGTACATTCACGCACCTGTGAGACACTGCCCGGCGCACTTGTTACTTCTGGATGGAAAACAGTTTGAATCGAGTCTACAATTACAAACTTCGGTTTTACCTCATCGATAGTTTTATTTAGTAACTCTAAATTCGTTTCCGAATATATATAAAGCTCCTGCGACATAACACCTAAACGTTCTGCACGTAGCTTCGTTTGACGGATCGATTCCTCCCCAGAAATATAAAGCACACGATGCCCTTTATTTGAAAGAAGCGCCGATACTTGTAATAACAACGTCGATTTCCCGATACCTGGATCACCACCGATTAACACAAGCGATCCCGGCACGATGCCACCACCTAACACGCGGTTCAGCTCATTCATTTCTGTTGCGACACGAGATTCTTCTGCCACTTCTATTTGCATAATCGGCAATGCCTTTTGTGTAACAGTTGCCGAATGCTGAAACGCCCCACGAGGTCCTTTTGCTACCATTTCTACTTCTTCCACCATCTTGTTCCACTCACCACAGCCTGGACATCTTCCCATCCATTTAGCTGACTCATAGCCACAGCCTGAGCATACAAATTTTGTTTTTTTCTTTGCCATGTGTTCGTCTCCTCGAATATTTGTTCTTATTTTAAATTGTACATGAAAAGTAAAGATCCACCTACTAATTTCAGTTGAAATAATAAATACTTCATATCTTTGTAAACTTCACAACAAAATCATACACTGCTATTTTGATTCATTTAAGTAGATTCGAAACTATGTCATCAAAAAAAGACAGCGAGGCTCAAATGCCAAGCTGTCTTTTAAAATTATTTCGAAAGCGTTACTTGCTCTTTTTTCTGAACAACAAATTCATCATTTATAAAATCAATGACAACATTGTTCCCCTTCTCAACATTACCTTTTAGCAGTTCTTCCGATAGACGGTCTTCTACTTGTTTTTGTAATGCGCGGCGAATTGGGCGTGCTCCATATTGCGGATCATAGCCTTCATCTGCAATTTTCTCAAGCGCAGCGTCGGTCAATTCTAAAGTAATATCTTGCTCTTTCAGACGTTTCGTTAAGGCACTTGCCATCATTGCAACGATTTCTTTTAAGTGACCCTTTTCTAATGAATGGAACACAATCATTTCATCGATACGGTTTAAGAATTCAGGACGGAATGCTTTTTTCAATTCCTCGAGCATTGTACCTTTCATATCTTTATGCTTCGAATCTACGCCGCCAATATTGAAGCCCAGATTTTTCTGGTATTTCAATGCATCTGCACCAACGTTTGACGTCATAATAACAACCGTATTACGGAAATCTACAACACGGCCTTTAGAGTCTGTTAAACGGCCATCTTCAAGCACTTGCAATAAAATGTTGAAGACATCTGGATGAGCCTTCTCAATTTCATCGAGTAATACTACTGAGTATGGTTTACGTCGAACTTTCTCTGTTAATTGACCACCATCGTCAAAGCCTACATAACCAGGAGGTGAGCCAACTAAACGAGAAGTCGAATGTTTTTCCATGTATTCAGACATGTCAACGCGAATCATCGCATCCTCGTCACCGAACATAACCTCCGCTAATGCGCGAGCAAGCTCAGTTTTACCTACACCCGTAGGACCTAGGAAAATGAATGAACCAATTGGACGTTTTGGGTCTTTCAAGCCCGCTCTTGCACGACGGATTGCGCGAGAAATTGCAACTACCGCTTCGTCTTGACCTACAACGCGTTTGTGTAATTCTTCTTCAAGTTGTAATAGTTTTGCTGATTCTTCATGCGCAATTTTTGACACTGGAATTCCAGTCCACATTGATACTACTGCAGCCACATCATCTACTGTCACTTTCGATTCAGCTTTACCTTGTTCTTCTTTCCACATTTTGCGCGTTGATTCAATTTCATCCTTTAACTTTTGCTCGGTATCTCTAAGGGATGCAGCTTTTTCAAATTCCTGGCTTGAAACAGATGCATTTTTTTCCGAGCGGATATTTTCTAGTTTATCTTCAAGTGCTTTTAAGTTTGGTGGTGTTGCAAATGAACGTAATCGAACTTTTGAACCTGCTTCGTCAATTAAATCAATTGCTTTATCCGGTAAGAAACGGTCTGAAATATAACGATCACCCATTTTAGCTGCAGCTTCGATGGCTTCATCTGTAATTTTCACACGGTGATGCGCTTCATAGCGGTCACGCAAGCCATGGATAATTTGAATAGCTTCTTCAACAGTCGGTTCATCTACTTGAATTGGTTGGAAGCGGCGCTCTAAAGCTGCATCTTTTTCGATATATTTACGATATTCATCTAACGTTGTTGCACCAATACATTGTAGTTCTCCGCGTGCTAAGGACGGTTTTAAAATATTTGAAGCGTCAATTGCACCTTCTGCACCACCTGCACCGATTAATGTATGCAACTCATCGATGAATAAAATAACGTTTCCTGCTTGGCGGATTTCGTCCATTACTTTTTTCAGACGGTCCTCAAACTCACCACGATATTTGGTACCAGCAACAACTGTCCCCATATCCAGTGTCATCACTCGTTTATCACGTAGGATCTCTGGTACTTCGTTGTTGATGATTTGTTGTGCTAAGCCTTCTGCAATAGCTGTTTTACCTACACCTGGTTCACCAATCAACACAGGGTTATTTTTTGTACGACGTGATAGTACTTCAATAACACGTGTAATTTCTTTGCTACGTCCAATTACCGGATCTAATGTACCTTCGCGTGCAATTTGCGTTAAATCTCTTGCAAGGCTATCTAGTGTCGGTGTATTGGCAGCTTGTGCAGCTTGTTGCCCACTTTGTGTACTATCGTTATTACCTAATAGTAATAACACTTGTTGACGCGCTTTATTTAGCCCAACACCTGCATTATTTAATACACGAGCTGCTATCCCTTCACCTTCGCGAATTAACGCTAATAATAGATGCTCTGTACCAATATATGAATGACCTAGTTTACGTGATTCATCGACAGAAAGCTCAATTACTTTTTTTGCTCGTGGTGTATAGTGAACGATTGGACCAACATCCTCTTTGCCTTTACCCACTAATTCCTCAATGCCCGCTTCAATCATTTGAGGGCTAATATCGATGGCTTCTAAAGCTTTCGCTGCAATTCCGCCACCCTCACGAATAAGCCCTAACAAAATATGCTCTGTTCCTATTGATTCGTGTTTCCAACGAATAGCTTCTTCCTGAGCAAGTTGTAATACCTTTTGTGCACGCTGTGTAAAACGATTAAACATCATATGAATCCTCTCCCTTTCCCCTTATCATAGACTTACTCAATTTTTCTTCTGATAATGTCTCGCGGAGCATCTTCGCTCGCACTCGATCACGCTCGGTAGGTTGCAATGTTTCACCTGCATAATGTTGTAAAAAACCTGGTTGCATACTAACAATACATTCATTCATTGTAGCCGCTGTTACATGGTTAATTAATTGCAGATCAATACCTAATCGAACATTAGATAAACAAGTGGCAGCTTCTTCACTCGTCAATATCCGAGCATATGTTAAAGTCCCTAAGGCACGATAAATACGATCTTCTAAAGCAAGCCCTGCCTTATCCATCAGCTTGCTTCTCGCTTGTCGTTCTTTTTGAATAATTTTTTCAGCGACACTTTGAATATCAGCTAATATGTCATCCTCTGTTTTACCTAGTGTAATCTGATTTGACACTTGGTAAACATTACCCAAATTTTCACTACCTTCTCCGTAGATCCCTCTAACCGTCATGCCTAATCTAGTCATTGCATTTATAATTTGATTCATTTGACCAGTTAACGTTAGAGCTGGAAGATGCATCATCACAGACGCCCGTAGCCCTGTTCCTATATTTGTGGGACAGCTTGTTAAATATCCAAAATCATTTCGGAATGCATACGGCAAAGAAACTTCTAAGGCTCTATCTACTTTATTCGCCTGCTCATATGCCTTTTGCAATTGAAAGCTTGCCGTCATACATTGAATGCGTAAATGGTCTTCTTCGTTCACCATGATGCTTATTGATTCATCCGATGATAATAGAACGGAGCCCACCACTTCTTTACTTGCTAACTGCGGGCTGATTAAATGTTTCTCCACAAGTATTTGCCGTTGTAAGAGTGATAAATCTTTAATGGCAAAATAAGAAAAGTTTTCATCCAGCTTTGTACTATCCTGAACGGCATGTGTCACAGCTTGCTCGACTTGTAACGCTTCGTCTTCTGAAAATGCTAGTGGAAAACGGTAACCGTCTAAATTACGTGCTAGACGAATCCTAGTACTAATGACGATATCTGAATAGCCATCTTCTACATGCATCCAATCGGGTGTTGCACGCTCTAAAAAGCGTTCGATTGTCACGACACATCACCCCCTTCAAGTTGTAGCTGTTTTTCAATTTCCCTTGCTTCATCGCGAAGTTTTGCAGCTTCTTCAAATTGTTCTTCGTCAACGGCTACTTTCATACGTTTTCGAATATCTTCAATTTGTTTTTTTAAGACAAAAATATTGCTTCGTGAACCTGGCATTTTGCCAATATGTTGCGACCCTGCTTGAATGCGATTAAAGAGCTTTGGTA
This sequence comes from Lysinibacillus sp. NPDC097287, assembly GCF_044761695.1. Taxonomy (NCBI): domain Bacteria; kingdom Bacillati; phylum Bacillota; class Bacilli; order Caryophanales; family Bacillaceae; genus Lysinibacillus; species Lysinibacillus sp. NPDC097287. Next base: position 87,339 of record NZ_JBIWCX010000013.1, on the reverse strand, counting down.
AATGTTCTTCAAACGTATCATAACAATTAGGACATCCGAATTTTCCTTCTTTTAAAAATTGCTTATACGTAAATCCACATTGTGAACATGTCTGTGTCTGAGGCTGTGTTTGCTGCTTTTCGTCTACTTTTTGCTGCCATGTAGGGGAGCCGAACCAATTGGATAATAGTTGTTGGATCGATACTGGTTCTTGCTTGAACTCTGCATGGAATGGATGAAATTGCGATGCGCAGACGTCACAATAATGATGTTCAACTTTTTGACCATTCTGAACTTGTGTTACGGTTACAGTAGCATTTCGCTGCTTGCAATGTTCGCAAATCATCTCCATCACCTCTTTACTTTTGCTTCTCGTATTTAATCGTCGTCAACATCGCGCGCATAATTTTTGCGCGTATGATATCTCTTAACGGTAATTGTAATTCCAACGTCGAACGATCTACCGCCGCTAACATTAATTTCGCCTCTCGCTTTGATATTACCTGCTCATCAATTAAGCGATAAACTAAATCTTCGGCCTTCGTTTGCGATGCACCGCCCTCAATTTGATATAGCACGTCATCAATCAAATCAATTTGTGAATTTGCACGGACACGTAAAATTCGAATGTATCCTCCGCCGCCACGCTTACTTTCCACTAAATAACCACGCTCGGCTGTAAATCGTGTATTAATAACATAGTTAATTTGTGAAGGCACACATTGGAACTTTTCAGCTATTTCACTGCGCTTTATTTCAATATGCCCTTCTCCGCCTAATTCGAGTACTTGTTTTAAGTAACCTTCTATGATGTCTGAGATATTACGCATTTTAAGAATCCACCTCGTTCACTTCATTGACTTTGACTATCTTTGACTATATTATACAAAACGCTAGAAAATAAATGCAATTGATACGCATACAGAAATATCGAAAATCTTATTTACTTACCTTACCCTCTTTAACAATAAAAAAACGCAAGTATATGCTCTTAGCATATACTTGCGTCTATAGAAATTATACCCATCGACCAACAATTGGATAACGCCATGGTTCATCAGATAAAGCCTTCACAATTCCGATGATTGGTACGATAAAATTCATGACCCCGAAAACCAACAAGAATGGTAATCCAATTATAATGAAGCTTAAAATCCCTGAGATCGCAATTAATACCCACATTACGATTTGGAATAACAAGGCTTGCACAGAAAAACTTTTTACTTCTTCATCTTTACTAATTATAAAAAATAAAATAGGTATTAAAAATGGTGCAATAAACGCACTAGCATGTATGATAACTTTAGACCATTTTGTTTCCATTTATATCAACCGTCCCTTTTTTTAAATCATTTTTATTTATACTAATGTTTACGGTACTATTCCCAAAAAAGTTTCAGATTTATCCGGTTTTTATCAAAAAAATATGGAGAGGCTTGTGATAGATGATGAAATTCAACACTGAACTAGCGACGGAATATGAAAAAGGTATTCGTCGTACCTTACCAAGTTACGATGCAATGCTACGCTTAACGCAAACTTTTTTCCAATCAGTGCTTCCTGATGAAGCAAAATTCATAGTGGTAGGTGCAGGCAGTGGCAACGAAATTTCACAGCTCGCCGAGCAAAAACCCCTTTGGTCATTTGTGGGTGTAGACCCAGCTGAAGCGATGCTACATTTTGCAAAGGAACGTTTAAAACCTTTACCAAATAACATTACATTACTACACGGCACCTTGCTCGAAACAGAGTTGCCAGTCACTCAATTTGATGCTGCCAGTTGTATATTGGTCCTTCACTTTATCGAATCTTATGACGAAAAGCTCGCTACATTAAAAGCGATTGCTCATCATTTAAAACCTGGTGCTCCATTTGTGCTCGTGTCCAAATACGGGCAACTCGGTTCTTCTGAAACTGAGCTACAGTTTGATTTATGGCGAGCGTATTGGCTACAACAAACAAAACTAACTTCAGCGCAAGTAGCCGATATGGAACAGTCCATTCGTGCTCTTTCCTTTATGCGTGAAGAGGATATTTTGACCCTGCTACAGGAAGCAGGATTTACTTATCCATCACGATTTTTTGCAACAACATTATTCGGAGGCTGGATTTGCCGTAAACAAAATTGAGGTGAGATAAATGCTACATACGATGGGCATCACAAAGAACCAACAACTCGTAAAAGGATTCTCCCTTGAAAATATTAAAGAGCATCAATTTGAATGGTATTGGGTTGATTTTAATTGTCCCACAGTTGAGGAAGAATTATTACTCGATACATTTTTCCACTTTCATCCGCTCGCTATTGAAGATTGTTTAATGCGCCTACAACGACCAAAGTTAGATTTTTATGATGATTATTATTTCTTTGTCATCCATAAATTGAATGAGGAGACACTCGAAGCTGAGGAAGTAAATATTTTCGTATCTGATAAATTTATCGTTACGTTTCATAAAAATGAAGCTTCTGAAATTAATAAGGTACAAAAGTTTTTAGAAGGTCAACCAAAGAATTGGGAGCGAGGCACCATTTACCTCACTTATCAAATCATCGATAAAATTGTCGATGGCTACTTCCCACTCGTCTATAAAATTGAAGATCACCTGAATACACTCGAAGATGCACTGACGTATCAAAGTAGTGTCAATACGATGCAGGATGTATTCGAGTTCCGCAGTGATCTATTACATTTAAGACGTACAATTTTACCAATGCGCGATTTATTGTATCGCGTACTCAGCTCTTATCGCTTCTCGTTAAAAAAACCTGAACTTGCGTACTTCGGGGATATTCACGACCATTTAGCGAAGCTGACAGAAATGGTCGAGTCGAATCGCGAGCTTACGGCCGATATGCGGGATAGTTACATGGCGATGAGCTCAAGCCGAATGAACGGCATTATGATGACGTTAACAATTGTCTCGACAATATTCATACCTCTGACATTTATCGCAGGTGTTTACGGTATGAATTTCGATAATATGCCTGAGTTACGAGGAAAGTATAGTTACTTTATTGTACTAGGTATTATGATATTTATTGGTGTATTCATGCTTTCATTCTTTAAGTACAAAGGTTGGTTTAAACTGTTTAAACCATAAATAAAAGCAGCCACATTTTTGTGGCTGCTTTTTACATTTTAATGAGGCCAATGGTCGTCCACTTTATTTTCACCTTGCTGTGGAAATAAAAAGTATGCCAACACACCCGATAGTAACGTGGCCCCAATTGTAATTAATAATCGATCTAAGCTCGGTACTTCAGCGTAATACTTATCTATCATAAACATAGATGAAATAGCGACAATCACCATTATAGGAATCACAAATTTAAAACGCTTTTTCTCCATAAGACATCTCCTCTCTGAATAAATTAATACGTTATACTTAATTCTCTTATTTATTATAACACCCAAATAATACAAGTGCTTGTCCATGAAAATAGTTTTATCTATCCATAAAAAATATAGAAAAAAGTTAAATTATTAACCAAAGACATTTCAATAATAGTAGAATAGATTAAATAACAAATATTTCGACATATTCAAAATATATGATTCAAACTATTAATAAACTTATTTACACTTACTCAGATCAAACAGAATGGAGCAAACTTAAATGGGTTGGTTTACAAAGCAGAAAGATAGTAATTATTCAATTACATTAACACCCGAGTCATACAAACATAATGTACAATTAGATGTTTCAAGTTATCCCAAATTGCAAAAACAATTACAATTATTAAATTTAACAACGGAAGACTTAGCAATCGTTAAACAACTTCAGCCATTAGCGAAAGATCTAATTCCAGAAATGGTTAATCAATTTTATGCTGCTATAAGTCTGAGCCCTGATTTACTAGATATCATTCATAGAACGTCACAAATTGATCGTTTGAAAATTACTTTACATAAACATCTAAGTGATATTTTTGAAAGTCAAATTAATGAAGCCTACATTCAAGAACGACAAGCAATTGCCGAAACGCATGTCCGTATAGGGTTACAGTCAAAATGGTATATTGGATCATTCCAATCATTGATGTCGACATTTGCTAACTTCGCGAGTGAATTGGATATTTCAAAACAAGATGCCATTCGTGCAATTAATTCATTCTCGAAACTTATTAACTTCGAACAGCAACTTGTTATTGAAGCTTATGAAAAAGAGGAAGAACGCATACGCACGGCTTCTGACAATACTAAATTCGCCCTTGTCACAACTATTCAAAGTACAGCACAGGAGTTAAATGCGATTAGCGAAGAAACATCTTCATCACTTCAAGTTATCTCTGCTCAAACGGATGATATTGCCGTTGCTACACAACAAGGTCTAAACTTCGTCGCTGATACACAAGAAAAATCTAAAAGAGGTCAAAACCATCTACAGGAACAAAATGAATTAATGCACGTTATTTTACAAAGTGTAAATGACCTCGAAGTAACAATGAATCAATTGCGCTCTTCTTCACAAAAAATTTCTGAAATCGTCGGACTTGTCACAAGTATCGCCGATCAAACAAATTTATTAGCATTGAATGCTTCCATTGAAGCTGCACGTGCCGGGGAGCACGGAAAAGGCTTTGCCGTTGTAGCAGATGAGGTTCGAAAATTAGCAGAGGAAACTAAAAATGCGGTACAAAATGTTTCACATCTTATTAAAGAGACGGAAGTAAACATTACGACAATGGCCAGCTCTGTGACAAGTGTCGACCAAAAAATTCAACATAGCGTTGATACACAAGCAAGCCTTTCAAAATCGTTTAATGATATCGCTGACGCAGTCGCTGGTATTCAACAACAATACGTTCATACAGCAAAAGATATTTCTGCAATCTCTCATTTAATTACAGAACTTTCACAAGGAGCTGCACTTGTTTCATCATCTTCGGATTCACTTATTGAAGTCGTGACTGAATTAAATATCTAATACACAAAAAAGGAAATTGACGTAACTTCGTCAATTTCCTTTTTCGTTAATGTGATAATAAACGCTTTTGTTTCCGGTGCTCTCTACGGGCTGGTCCTGTTTCAAACAAACGCTTTTCTGCATCTGTTTCCGGATAAATCCCAGGAATAGTCTTTGGTTTACCCTCACTATCTACAGCAACCATTGTTACAAACGATTCTGTCGTTAACTTTTCTTCGCCTGTTTCAATGTTCCGTGACACTACTCGGACATAGACCTCCATCGAAGAACGACCTGTAGAAGAAACGATGCTTTCAATTTCAAGAATATCTCCCACATGTGCTGATGATAAAAAATCAACTGAATCAATGGAAGCTGTAACAACATGTCCCTTTGCGTGCTTCATTGCTGTTATTGCAGCAATTTCATCAATATAAGCTAACACTCTTCCACCAAAGATGGAATTGTGGTTATTTGTATCTGGTGGCAATACAAGACGCGATTGAACCGTACGTGATTGGCTCATTGGAACCGCATTGTTAGTCATAATAGGTTTTACTTCCCTTCGTGTATATGATTCCACCATCGTATCGTGATTATTATTTGAAATCAATCTTCTCTTACTAGAATGTTTTTTTCATCGTAATAAATTTCACGTCAGTCATTTCCTCAATGGCCCATTTAATGCCTTCACGGCCATATCCACTCATCTTAACGCCGCCATATGGCATATTATCAACACGGAATGTCGGAATATCATTAATAATAATTGCACCTGCCTGTAATTCATCTGCAGCACGTAATGCATCTGGCAATACATTCGTATAAATCCCTGCATTTAAGCCAAGTTCCGACTCATTCACGAGTCGAATAGCGTCGTCTAATGTTTCATATGAAACAATTGAGACGATTGGCGCGAATGTTTCCTGACAAATAATCTTCATATCCGCCGTCACATTTGTCATAACGGTCGGTGTTAACGTGCGTTCTGTAAAGCTTCCACCTGTTGCTACAACCGCCCCTTGCGTCTTCGCTTCTTCAATCCATTCCTGAATACGCGCTACTTCTCCAGGATTAATCATCGCACTGATGTCTGTATTTCTATCAAGTGGATTACCAACAACTAGCTTCTCGGTTTCAGCAACAAACGCTTTAGTAAATTCATCGACAATTGAGGCGTGCACATAAATGCGCTGTAAGGAAATACATACCTGTCCAGCAAAGTTAAATGCCCCATTAACACAACGTGAAATAATTTTATCGATTGGTATAGATGGCTCTACAATGACCGCTGCATTCGAGCCAAGCTCTAGCGTTACTTTACGTAAGCCAACCTTTTCTTTTATCCCTAGCCCAACCTTACCACTACCTGTGAACGTCACTTTCTTCACAAGCGGATGTGTGACAAGAGTATCACTTAACTCGCTTCCACTACCTGTCACTATCTGCAATGCCCCATCTGGCAAGCCTGCCTCCTTAAAGATATCAGCCATTACAAGCGAGCTAAGCGGCGTTTGTGTAGCTGGTTTTAGCACAACTGTATTTCCGACCGCAAAGGCTGGACCTAATTTATGGGCGACCAAATTGAAAGGAAAATTAAACGGGGTAATCGCAGATATTACACCTAGTGGTTCACGTTTTGTCCAACCAATACGATCGCCGGCTCCTGGTGCAGCATCCATTGGTACTGTCTCTCCCATTGGCTGCTTTGCACCCTCAGCCGCAAATTGATAGGTTGCAATAGTACGATCAATCTCAGCAAACCCTGCTGACAAAGGCTTACCTGCCTCTAACGCTAATATTTCCGCGAACTCTTCCTTGCGACCTCGCATAATGTCGACAACTTTATATAAAATTTCTGCACGCTCATAAGCTGTCGTCTTTTTAAATGATTGGAACGCCTTATGTGCACCTTCTATAGCACTCGCCACATTGTGAATAGAACCCTTCGCTACTTTCGCAATCACTTCACCACTATACGGCGAAGTAAGTTCATATGATTCAGTTGTATCTTGCCATTGTCCATTAATCCAAAGTTTTGTTTCCTTCATTATTAAAAAGCACCTCCGAATAATCTCACTATTCCTTATCTTATCACGAAGAACTTGAACTAGATGCAACAGCTGCAGCCGTTATCGTTGCCATCATTGCAGCCTGTTGAGCTTGTATCAATAACTCAATGGATGACATAATTGCCATCGATAAAGACTGCTTCACAATTGCCAAATCGTAAATTGCTATTTGAACAGCCATAAATAACACGAATTCACGATGCCATTTTAATAACTTCATACCCTTTAATTCATTGTACAAATCAATTATTTGCTGTAGCTGTACTGCATTCAATTTAAGTATTGCTAAAAAACCGAGTAATGGGTAGTGCATATACTTCACTTTCACATCCTGTTTTTTTAGCGTATCTCGTATTGTCGCAACGCTAGACACAAGATTACTATCATACTGTGCTGAAGAAAATGTCATCACCTGTGATAGCCACTGTAGTTCATTACCCCCGCCAAAATTATATGTGCGAAGCTCTTTATAATAACGATTCATTGTTTCAGCACGTAATACGACATCTTCATTTGGACCGCTTAGTAATACGGTATATGGAATATCATCAAATGATGTCAGGAAACGATGATGCTTACGAATTGCCTCATATAAAGCTCTCGCATTTTGAGCATGCTCTCTCTTCTCGTTATCGTCCTTCGTCAAAAACTGTGCACCGATAAAGCTAAAACTACCACTTTTAAACTTTGCTTCTTTTAGTATTTTTTCATTTTTAATTAGGTTTTCCACAGCTTGTTTTGAGTTTTCATCCTCCATTAAGCTCGCTGCAATGCTATGGCCAACAGAAGTACGCAGCGGAGACACCCAAGATGTTTGCTTTTTCATTTCCTGCAAAATCTCTTTATATTTCTTCGCATCAAACGTTTTACCCGAAGCTACATACGTACTGGCAATCGCCAAAACGATTTTGCGGTCAACTGTCCAACCAATTGCTTTTGCTACCTCATCTACCGTTTGTGTAAATTGATTTTCAATTATGACAAAATCCATTTCCAACACACTCCCTTTTTAATATTTACGCATTATGTATTACAAAAGATTCGATAATTTGTAATATTCGCAATAAAATGCAACGATAAATTAATGTATAAGAGTATGTTTAATATGTTTTAATAATATTAATAATAAATTAATTGAGGTGTTCCTAATGATTACAACCATTAGTAAAAAATCTTTATTCAACGTAAATCTGCAAGAACGCGTGCGATTATTTTTACTTTTACAAAAGTCTCAAAAAAATAAAAAGCTCAGCACATTATTCAAATGAATGAAAAACAGCGGCAAGAAAAATACAAGATTTTTCTCATCGCTGCTTCAACTAAACTATTCAAATCAAATTTAACTCTGTTAATTCTTCTTTAGAAAACGCTCTAGACCTTGTTAAAAATCGCTTACCTTCCACACCTTCAAGTGAAAACATACCGCCTCGGCCCTCGACAACATCTAAGATAATTTGTGTATGCTTCCAATATTCATATTGATTTTTGTGCATATAAAATTGGGCATCACCAATTTCACCAAGACATACATCTTGATCACCAAGTATTAAATCCCCAACTGGGTAACACATTGGCGAAGAACCGTCACAACAACCACCTGACTGATGAAACATAATCGGTCCATGCTTTTCTCTCAATAAATTGATTAGTGATAGCGCTTCATCCGTTGCTTTCACACGTTCGCCCACGCCTCACACCCCCTTACTGATTAGAAGAAACCAAGTTTATTCTCACCATAGCTTACAAGTAAGTTTTTCGTTTGTTGGTAGTGCGATAACATCATTTTGTGCGTTTCACGGCCAATACCTGACATTTTATAACCGCCGAATGCAGCATGTGCAGGATAAGCATGGTAGCAGTTTGTCCAAACACGTCCTGCCTGAATACCACGACCGAAACGATATGCTGTATTCATATCACGCGTCCAAACACCTGAGCCTAAGCCATATAATGTGTCATTAGCAATTTCAAGCGCTTCTTCTTTTGTCTTGAACGTTGTTACTGCCACAACCGGTCCGAAAATTTCCTCTTGGAAAATACGCATTTTGTTATGTCCTTTAAAGACTGTCGGTTTAATGTAGTAGCCATTTTCGAATTCACCACCAAGGCTATTACGCTCACCACCAATTAGACATTCAGCACCCTCTTGTTTACCTATATCTAAGTACGAAAGGATTTTCTCCATTTGTTCGCTTGAAGCTTGTGCACCCATCATTGTGTTTGGATCTAATGGATTACCTGTTTGAATCGCTTCTACACGTTGCATAACGCGTTCCATAAACTTATCGTAAATTGATTCTTGAATTAATGCACGTGAAGGGCATGTACATACTTCCCCTTGGTTTAGTGCAAATAATACAAAGCCTTCTACTGCTTTATCTAAAAAGTCGTCATCTTTATCCATAATATCTTCGAAGAAAATATTTGGGGATTTTCCGCCTAGCTCTAACGTAACTGGGATAAGGTTTTGCGAAGCATATTGCATAATTAAGCGACCTGTAGTCGTTTCACCAGTAAAGGCAATTTTGCCGATACGTGGATTCGATGCAAGTGGTTTCCCTGCCTCTAAACCGAAGCCGTTAACTACATTCAGTACGCCTGGTGGTAATAAATCCTCAATCACTTCTAGTAATACCATAATAGATACTGGTGTTTGCTCTGCTGGCTTTAATACAACACAGTTTCCTGCTGCCAGTGCAGGCGCTAGCTTCCAGACAGCCATTAGAATTGGGAAGTTCCACGGGATAATTTGTCCAACTACACCAATTGGTTCATGGAAGTGATACGCTACAGTATCATTATCAACCTGACTTAGTGCTCCCTCTTGTGCACGAAGAGCTCCCGCGAAATAACGGAAATGATCGATTGCTAAAGGAATATCAGCGTTCAATGTCTCGCGTACTGCTTTACCATTATCCCATGATTCAGCAACGGCAAGCTTTTCTAAGTTTTCCTCTATGCGATCCGCTATCTTAAGTAAAATGTTTGAGCGCTCAGTTGCAGATGTTTGACCCCATGCATCTTTAGCCGCATGTGCTGCATCAAGTGCTAGTTCAATATCCTCTGCTGTCGAACGTGCTGCTTGTGTAAAAACTTGTCCAGTAACAGGAGTAACATTATCAAAGTATTGGCCTTTTACAGGGGGTGTCCATTCGCCACCAATATAATTATCATATTTCTCTTTGAATTGAACTACCGATCCTTGAGTGTTTGGAAATGCATAAACCATTTTACTTCTCCCCTTTACACAAAATAATTAGAAAACATCTAGAAAAATCATTATTTTATATCGAAATAACAATATTTCCCTATACATCTTCTTAATCACTATATTGTCAGAAAAGAATAATAATTACAACTTTTATATGTAAAATTTTACATAGAATTTATTTTTACTAGAATAGCTTCAAAAATTCACGAGGAATCCCTTGATACGGTATACTTAAAATAATTAAAAATGTATAGGAGACAGATATGCGTATTAATAAATATTTAAGTGAAACAGGTATCGTATCACGTCGTGGCGCTGACAAATGGGTTGAAGAAGGCAAAGTAACGATTAATGGCGAGCTTGCGACTGTCGGTAGCCAAGTTGAAGCCGGAGACGTTGTTTGCGTGGATGGTAAAGAAGTGAAAAAAGAAGAACAGCTTGTATATATTGTACTGAATAAACCAGTTGGCATTACAAGTACAACTGAACAGCATATTAAAGGGAATGTCGTGGATTTCATTAATCATCCGCTACGAATTTTCCATATCGGCCGACTTGATAAGGACTCTGAAGGCCTATTACTACTAACAAACGATGGTGATATCGTCAATAAAATATTACGCGCAGAAAATCATCACGAAAAAGAATACATTGTCCAAGTCGATCATTCAATTACGGATGAATTCATTCAAAAGATGGGCGCTGGTGTAGATATATTGGATACAACAACTTTACCTTGCCATGTCGAAAAAATTTCGGATAAAGTGTTTAAAATCATTTTAGAACAGGGGCTAAATCGCCAAATTCGCCGTATGTGTTCGGCACTTGGTTACTCTGTCAAACGACTACAACGTATTCGCATTATGAACATTAAGCTTGGCAATTTAAAAGTCGGTCAATGGCGTGATCTAACAGATAAAGAACGAACAGAACTGTTCAAGCTACTAGACTACACACCAAAATAATGAATTTCACAAAGGGGACACAGATATGCTTTCAATTCAAAGTACCGAGCAGCTAACAGGTGCTCGTATCAGTGGAGATTTTTGGGATTTAGATGAACTTATCAATGCTATATATGCTATTACAGGTGACGAAAATAAATACTATGACTACCAAGGTGCGCGTAATCGCATCCTTGGTGTCTGTTACAATCTTCGTCATGCTACTCAGGGTGACTATCATATAGAATTTGTCGGTAACGGCCTGAACAAAAGTATTCTAACGCAACATCAAATGGTTGTACCTGAAAAAAATGTATACTTTTCAACGGAAATATTTTGGCCAGAACTTATTTTTACTGCAATTGCATTAAATGACTTTATTCGGCTACATCAAGAAAGAATTGATGCTTCTGATTGGAATATACATATTGCCACGATTCGAAAATTCCAAGCAACCGTAGCTGAATCTTTAGAACAAGAACTTGATGAAGAAGAATATCTTTTATTTTTAAAAATGCTACATACGAAGACGCCATTGACATTTCGTTATGCTACACAATATGTTGATGTATTAAATATTGAATACATCCATTTAAGTACAGAAGAACGCAAGGCACATTTAGCGGCCTTTGCCCTGCGTCTTATGCTCGAAGATGAGGAATACATAGCTTTAAAAGAACAACTGATAGAAGCTGCAAAAACAACGAAAAACGCCCTACATGAACTTCAAATTAACATCAACTATCCAGATGAAATTATTTGGTAAATTCATCTTACAAAAAGAGGATATCTCAAGAAATTTTGAGATATCCTCTTTTAACTATTCATTCAATTTTCTCATACGCCATTTTGCGAATTACTGCCTTATGCTGTGGGAAATCGGCTAACAGCTCTGCCTGTGTAAACAATTCAAAATCAGCGAAGTCAAATCCTGGCGCAACCATACAACCAACTAGACTAAATGTATCTGTATCATCCACTGAAGAACCGAAGATTGTATTCTTTGGCACGACCACTTGTGGCACTTCCCCAGCTTCTAAATTTAATCCAAGCTTCTTCGCTTCATACGTACCATCTGGGTAAATCATATGTACCGTAAGTGAACTTCCACCATGGTAATACCATAGTTCATCTGATTTCAAACGATGCAAATGCGAAATATCTTGTGAGCGTAGTAAAAAATAGATGCTTGTATACAATGGTCTTTCTACTTCTCGCACAGCTATATGATCTTCTGCACGAAAGGTCGATGTATAATAGCCACCTTCCGGATGTTCCACTAAATTTAAATTATCGATAAAATATTGTGCTGAATACTGCATAGATGTTCACTCCTTTCCCCCACTTTACCAAAAGATTATGGATGTATGCCACCTCTGTCCTTCAATTAAATGAAAAAAGCCACGACAATAAAAGCTGTCATGACTTTTCTTCTTATAGACCACCTAAATAAGCTGCTTTTACTTGTTCACTTTCTTGTAGTTCCTTCGCTGTTCCTGACAATACGATACGCCCGGTTTCTAATACATATGCTCGGTTAGCAACTGATAATGCCATATTTGCATTTTGCTCTACTAACAACACTGTTGTACCTTCTTTGTTAATCTGCTCAATAATATTGAAAATATTTTTTACCATTAATGGAGCTAACCCCATTGAAGGTTCATCCATCAATAATAGCTTTGGCTTTGCCATTAACGCACGGCCCATCGCTAGCATTTGCTGTTCCCCACCAGATAGTGTGCCTGACTGTTGTTTACGACGTTCTTCTAAGCGTGGGAATAACTCAAATACACGATTCATATCATTTTTAATGCCTGCTTTATCATTACGAAGATATGCACCTAAATCTAAGTTTTCTTCTACTGACATATTGGCAAACACACGGCGCCCCTCTGGTACATGTGAAATACCTGATTTTACGATGGATTGTGCAGCCTTACCAGCAATCGAAAACCCTTCATATTCAATAATGCCGCCTTTTGGTTTTAGTAAACCTGATAATGTCTTTAGCAATGTGCTTTTACCTGCACCGTTCGCACCAATTAACGTTACAATTTCACCCTCATTTACTTCTAAAGAGAGGCCCTTTAATGCTTGGATGTTCCCGTAGAATACATCGATATCTTGTACTTTTAGCATTAGCCGATAACCTCCTCACCTAGGTAAGCTTCAATTACCTTTGGGTTGTTGCGAATTTCCTCTGGCGTACCATCAGCAATGAGTTGCCCATGGTCGAGTACGTAAATACGTTCACAAATCCCCATGACTAAACTCATATCATGCTCAATAAGAAGGATTGTTAAGCCGAACTCTTTACGGATAAATGCGATTAATTCCATTAGATCATGTGTTTCCTGCGGGTTCATCCCAGCAGCCGGTTCGTCCAGTAACAACAATTTGGGATTTGCAGCAAGGGCACGTGCAATTTCTAAGCGACGTTGCATCCCATATGGTAGATTTTTAGATAGCTCATCTTTATAAACATCTAAGCCAAATATTTTTAAAAACGCAATCGATTGTTGCTCCATTTCTGCTTCGCCCTTGAAGTGATTTGGTAAGCGGAAAATCGATGCCCACATTGAGTGCCTCGCAAGCGAGTGATTCGCTACTTTTACATTATCTAAAACAGATAGCTCTTTAAACAGACGAATATTTTGAAACGTACGACTAATCCCTTTTTGCGTTACTTGATATGGCGCTAAACCATTTAGTTTTTTACCATCGAACATTATTGTGCCTTCAGTTGGTGTATAGACCCCCGTTAGCATATTAAAACTTGTTGTTTTACCTGCACCATTTGGTCCGATAAGTCCAACTAATTCACCACTATTCAGGTACAGATTAACGCCCTGTACCGCCTTTAAACCACCAAACTGAATACCCATGTTTTCGACGTTTAGAAGAAGGTTACTAGTCACTATTTTGTACCTCCTTTTTTACCAAACTTGAATAAACTCGTAATTTCTTTCGTGCCCATTAAGCCAGCTGGACGGTACAGCATTACGATAATTAGCACTAAACTGTAAATAATCATACGTGTTTCTGGGAAGTTTGCTAGATATGTTGAAACGATTGTTAAGAAAACTGCCGCAATAACAGAACCAGAAAGACTACCTAAACCACCCAATACTACATAAATTAAAATATCAAATGATTTTAAGAAACCAAAAGTCGTCGGTTGGATAATATAGAAGTTATGAGCAAAGATTGCCCCTGCTAAACCAGCAAAGAATGACCCAATCGCGAATGCTACTACTTTATAGTACGTTGTATTTATGCCCATTGCATCTGCTGCAATTTCATCTTCACGAATCGAGATACATGCACGTCCATGGCGCGAATTTGTGAAGTTTGATATCACAATAATAGTTAATACTACGCCTATGAATGCATATGTCCAAGTCGATAAATACTTCACTTGCATCCCCGCTGCGCCACCTACGTAATCTGTGTTTAAGATCACAATACGAATAATTTCGGCAAATCCTAGTGTCGCAATTGCTAAATAATCCCCTTTTAAACGTAGTGTTGGAATACCTACAATTAAACCAGCAACTGCAGCTGCCAGTGCCCCTAATAAAATGGCTAACGGGAACGGCAACATTAATTTTGTCGTAATAATTGCCGAAACATAAGCCCCTACAGCTAGGAAACCGGCGTGCCCGATAGAGAATTGACCGGTAACGCCAATAACAATGTGCAAACTTACCGCTAACATAATGTTAATACACATGGTGATTAACATATTTTTGTAATACATATCAATAGCGCCTGTTGTGATTAACGCCTGAACCACTGCATAGATGACTAGCGCTAATACGGCATAGCCCCAGAAAATTTTAGACTTTTTCATCATTACCGCTCACCTACACTTTCTCGCGGGCGTTTTTACCGAAGATACCCGATGGTTTGAAGATTAAAATTAAAATCAAGATAACGAATGCCGCTGCATCGCGCCATAAAGAAAAACCAAGTGCACTTACAACCGACTCCACGACACCCAGTAGCATACCGCCGACCATAGCACCTGGAATAATTCCAATTCCACCAAGAACAGCTGCAATAAATGCTTTAACTCCTGGAATGACACCCATTAACGGATCGATTTTTGTATAGTACACACCGAAGATTACGCCAGCTGCACCAGCTAAAGCCGAACCAATAGCGAATGTAGCTGAAATTGTATTATCTACGTTTATTCCCATTAGCTTCGCTGCGTCTGCATCGTGTGATACTGCACGCATCGCCTTACCAATTTTTGTTTTATGTACGATGAATTGTAAAAGAATCATCAGTACAATAGCTACCGATAAAATTAAAATCGATGTACTACTGATTTGAACACCAAACACATCAAACGACTTATTTTTGATAACTTCAGGAAATGCCGCTGGTTGCGCGCCTCTAAAGAAAATTGTTGTGTATTCAATTAATAGCGATACCCCAATTGCAGTAATAAGAGCCGCAATACGAGTTGCATTACGTAAACGTTTATAAGCAATACGTTCAATTAACACACCGAATATCGCACAAATTGCCATTGCTAATAAGAGCGCTGGAAAGAAACCTAGTTCCCATTTAGCAATAGCGTAAAAGCCAATAAATGACCCAATCATAAACACATCACCGTGGGCAAAGTTAATAAGCTTAATAATTCCGTATACCATCGTATACCCTAACGCTATTAACGCATAAATACTACCTAGTGAGATACCATTCACAAGTTGTTGTATCCATTCCATGAACATTCACTCCTTTTTAATTTATTTTTAGAAATACAAAAACGGGACATATTTCTACATATGCTATTGCAGAAAAACAAGTGTCCCTCGTAAACAAGTATTTTCGATTCCTTCTGTTAGAATCTATGCTCGTATCTAGTAACCTATTTGCTCTATATACAACATTGAAAAAAGGAGGCGAGTTTGTCCGCCTCCTTTGCCCATGAAAATTAAGGATTTATTTTAGAGTTGAACACTTGTTTACCGTCTTTAAATTCAAGAACTGATGCAGATTTAATTGGATTGTGATTTTTGTCAACTGAGAATGTACCAGTTACTAATGCTAGATTTTCTGTTTCTTCTAAAGCTTTTTTAATTGCTTCACCGTCAGTAGAACCTGCGCGTTTAATTGCATCTGCAATATAATAAATACTGTCATAACCGAGTGCGTTAAATGCATCTGGAGATTTATCACCATTCGCTTTTTTGAACGCTGTTACAAAATCTTGAATTTTTTGCTCAGGATCTTCTGAAGAATAGTGGTTTGTAATGAATGTATTATTTAATGCATCCGGACCAGCTAATTCTACTAGAGTTGGAGAATCCCATCCGTCAGCACCCATAAGTGGTACCGTAATACCAAGTTCACGTGCTTGTTTAACGATTAGACCTACTTCTTCGTAATAACCCGGGATGAAGATGAAATCTGGATTTGCTGCCTTAATACGAGTCAATTGTGTACGGAAGTCTGCATCTTTTGCTACATAAGCATCCTCCGCAACTACTTTGCCACCATTTTTAGTAATTGTTTCATTAAAAGCAGCTGCTAAACCTTTAGCATAGTCAGAAGCATTATCAGCAAAAATAGCTACGTTTTTAGCACCCAATTCAGCACTTGCAAAGTTCGCAGCTACGGTCCCTTGGAAAGGATCGATAAAGCACGTGCGGAATGCATACTCATTTACTGAGCCATCATCATTCACTGTGATGTTTGGTGCTGTACCTGAGCCTGTAACAATCGGTATTTTATATTGATTAGCAATTTGTACTGTTGCTACTGTATTACCAGAAGTAGCTGGAGCCAGCATTGCTACTACTTTATCTTTTTCTGCTAACTTGATAGCTGCCGATGTTGCCTCAGCGTTTTCTGATTTGTTGTCTACTTTAATAAATTCGATTTTTTTACCATCGATACCGCCAGCATCATTGATTTCTTTAATCGCTAACTCAGCACCGAGTGCAATTGAAGAACCATATGAAGCTACGCTACCCGAAAGTTCTAAGTTTCCTCCGATTTTAATTGTATCTCCGCCTGATGAAGTTGAATCACCACCTGATGATGAGCTATCTGAACCTGAATCCTCTCCGGCACCACAACCAGCTAATACACCAGCAAGAAGTGATGAAGCTACTAGAAGTGAACCAAACTTTTTAAGCTTTTTGCTCTCTCTCATAATTAATCCCCCTGAGTTTTCTCAAATTTTAGATATTTCTGATAATTATAAACAATTAAATCTATTTCCTCAATAGCTGAAGTAATATTTTATAACTACCTCTCTGGAAAATATAACAATAATTATTTGAACCTTTTACATTGTAAAACATTCTATATATTTAGTCTAGAGTGATTTTTCAGTATAATTAGTTTTTTGTGAATAGTCACTCATTTAGATGACTACATATTTAAATTCGTTATTCTTGTGCTTTAAGCATGTATTTCGAAATTTATCCTACTGTACTTCACACATCTTTTTTTTGAAAATTGATTGCCATTTGTCCTTCGGTTTTATTTACTACCCCCATCACAAGTATTTAAACAATATGATTTATTGAAATATTAAAGGGTATACCAATTTATTTTCCGCAAAATAAAAAAGCCTAGAGTACTAAGCTTTTTTCAATGTAAACACGCAGAGACGTTCATTTATATTCGTTTCGTCACGTAAGTAGATTTCATGTGCTAATTCAAAAGGGGTCCCGTATTCAAGAAATTGCAAATAGTCATGAGAAGGATAGTACAAAATTATATGAATTTCACGCATACTTTGCTCGTAAGACTTCCAAATATTATGGACAACCGTTCTGAAAATTTTAATGGAAAAGGGGTTAAAAAAGAAAAATACATTATCAACGGATTTAATCGCATATTCTTCGGCAATTACATGTTCAAAGGTAATGGATGCACCTTTATGTTTTTTTTGAACGTAATTTGTTTTATTGTGCTCCGCTTCCGCATGAAAACCGGCATCCATTTCTACACCAACTGTCGGAATATGAAATTTATCGTGTATATAAATTGGTACACGCCCTTTTCCGCACCCCATATCAACAAATACAGGGTTCATAGGTAACTCGTATTGCTCAAACAACTGCTCTAGTCCCGCATATGGCGTCGGTTCATAACGATGATAGTGGGCTAACTTTGGAAAACCATACTGCTCTCCTATTGTGTTTATATTTAAATACTTATCAAATTGTTGTTCATTCAAATATAGGACTCCCTCGGAAAATGAATGACTAATTTTAGCACGTGAAAAGGCAAAAACCATACCCAAAAGTTTGGATATGGCTTATTTTTTAACGACCGCGTCGATTAAATCGGAACACCCATATAAGTGCACACATTAAGACTAGTAGAGAAATGAGAATGGTGATTACCGTATTTTTATCAATTCCTGTAGACTGTACTGTTTGCTCACTAGATTGTCCCGGCATACCCTTTACACCATCATTTCGGTCAGGTGGTTGTATTTGGTTACCCTTCTCTCCACCTTGCTGTTCCCACCCTTGTGGCACTTGCGAAGGATCAAAATCCTCTGACAATTGACTTGGTTCAAAGTCAGATGGCATTTGTGGTGGATTATTATTCATCTCACCCGCTTGTTCACCATTTTCTTTTGAACCTCCTCCTTGTGAAGACGTATCAGCCTCTACAACAAGCTCACCAGACAATTGTTTTAAGATGGATGCTGAACGTTGTTTCGCAAACTCTGGTAGACTATTGTCCCCTTCCACTCCTTCTAAAAATTGCTCGGTTGTAGAGAATTTTGTAGGGTCAGCCTCAACATAAGTTGTTAACATCGCCGCTAAATTATTTGTAATATTCTGTACGTAGTCTTCTGTTAAATAGGTTGTAGCTAACTCTTCTAAATAACCTTCATAGATTTCACGATATTTATCATTTGAAAGCAATGCATTCAATAAAGGACGTTCTTCTAGAGTCGTGCCTGATACAGGGGTTGTAATACTAAAGTTGATAGCACTATCAGACATTAAGTTGCTCGACATGCCCATATCCATGCCACCACGTTGTGGGCGATTCTCATCATGCTGCTGTGTATCAGCATTAGTGGCTACATTTTCTTCTGCTACAGTATCTTTATTAGTATTTGTGTTAGCTTGCGTTTCTTCCTGTACAGGATTTTGATTTTGTTCAATCCCTGGTTTTTGAGCTGCGTCGCCATTCATTATAGGGGGTTGATCTCCTTCTCGTTGTGGATCCCCCTGTGGTATTTCCCCATTTAGTGGCGGTTTCATGTCTTGATTATTCATCAATGTATCAGTGGCCGTCTCGTCTGTATCGCTTGTGTCAGTAGCTGTATTTGCTTGTACTTGGTTTGGTCTACTACCCATTCCACCTCCACCAACACCGAATCCACCGAATGACATATTGTAATCCCATGGAATAATAGAGAATACACCACCATCCTCATACAAATAGTAATTGTGTTTCATATTGCCTTGATAACTGTCTAGATTCACAAGTGCCGTATTGACAGCGAAATAACGCAGCATTTCATCAACATCAATGTACTGTTCGAGATCGCCACCGTTATTGATAACATCTAGCATTTCTATCAGCTTAGAATCCTCTATATTATCCTCATTCGTTTTTAGTCCAATACCCGTGTAATCATCGATATTATCGCTAATATACTTCAAATCACTTCCTGTACCATCAGGCTTAAACAAGAAACCATCGTTGGAGCCGAAATTTTTAGCAAGGAATGTCTCATCGACAGCTTCAACGCCTAAGTACAATCCTCGTTCTTCACCATTTACTGTGACATACATATACGAGTGACTAGGGGTTGGGAGCCCCATTTTCTCCATTAACTCATACGAAATATACTCTCGCATTAACGTTGTATCACTATAGTTATTATTTAAGTTTAATTTTTTCAAGCCATATAAGCTTTGGCTATTATCATAGTAATCAAAGTCAATTTTCAAACTGTAACGATCTGAATCACTATTAACAACTGAACGAAGCGATAAGTTCCCCTTCGTACGAATTGCCACGTTTTCAATTCTTTTGCCATTCACTGTGACGTTTGCTTGTTTCAATTCCTCATCCGCTGCATTTGCCAGCATATCCGCCCAATCTTCCTCAGCTATTTCAATATCTACCGTTGTTACTTTGCTCTTATTAAAAACGAGTGTCTCATAGGAAAACTCATCATTTTTCATTTCAATATTTAGATTTGGGAGCACGGCTAACATCACGATAAAGAGTACGAGCAGAATCGCCGTACACGAATAGACAACTCGGTTTTTAATCATAATGTAGTTCCTCTTTTCTTCCTATTATTGAGAAGAGACCTGACGTACATCAGATCTCTTACTGTTTTGATTAAGCTGTAAAATTACCATCATAGCTAAGCATTACTGCTGATTTTACGCCAGGCACTTTTGTAATTGTGTCCATCACTTTTGCATCATTTTGTTTCACTCGAATTTCATAAGTCGATTCAATTTCATAGTCTTGAATGATTGATTTTGATTTTAAAGCATATTTTTTAGACTGCGCTGCAATGATGCGTTCTACTTCTTCACAAGCGATGTCCTCCTCAAATTTCACAACGAGTAAGTAAGGATTTTCAACCGTAATTTTGTTCACAAATACAAGTAATACTAAGCCAATTAGTACAGCTCCAATAATTACAAGAGGGATGAAACCAGCACCACAAAGGATACCCGAAACTATTGCCCAGAAAATATATACTAAATCCATTGGATCTTTAATCGGTGTACGGAAACGCACAATCGATAATGCCCCCACCATACCTAGTGATAATAGAACGTTTGAGCTAATCCCCATGATGACTAATGAAGTGGCCATTGTCATAATGAGTAATGAGATATTAAAAGAATGTGAGTAAATTACACCATTGAATGTTTTTTTGTATACTGCATAAATGAATAGCCCAATGAAAAAGGCTACGACTAACCCAATTAATGAGTCAGTTAGTGAAAACGAAGTTGTCTTTTCTAAGAAATTAGATTTAAAAATATCACTAAAATTTGTATTATTCATTGTCAATCTCTCCTTCTTTAGTACATAACTAGATTAGCCGTACATACGACTAAGTTGATATTTTGAATAAGCTTCTGCACGTGTATCCACTGATTGCAGTAAAAACTTAATGATGTCAGGTAAATACTCGTCATACTTTACTTCTAAAATGACGAGATTAGGCTCTAGTACATCAACCATTGGTAAGTTCTTATTGAACATGTCCGTATTTCGCATGCTCGATTGGACTTTACTGTCGAATGTGACACGTACGTTACCGTAGGGGTAGGTGTATGCCTCCCGCTCATAATCGACAACTGTCATTGGTTTCAACTGACTGTATTTCATTTCATGGAATAAATCCCGTATCAATGCACGTTCATCCGTTTCCATCCATGAAAAATCACCTATGCGCATCTGTTCAAATTCATTTTGTGTAATCGTACATTTTGATTTAAAAGTTAGGTTATTGCGTTTACTTTTTCGTTCTAAATTTATGACTGCAGCAGACTTCCCATAAATACGGACTCGGTATTTGTCACGATTTATATAACCTTCTTTTTTCTCATTCAATACTTTATTCTCAAAGTTATCGAAATACGTACTGCGAATTAAATACTTACCATTTATTCCTGCATTTCGATCAAGTTGCATCACATGCTGCAGCTTGCTTTTTAAAATGGCGTAGTCTGCATAGGAAATAGCTTGTTTTATTTCTTTCCGACCGTTGGGATTAAAAGAAGTTTGTATTGGCACCATAGTCACTCCTTATTTTGTTAATTTTGTCTCAATGTCATATTCGGCTTTTTTGTCAGTTACCCACGCTGCATACTCGTCATTCACACGAGATTCAAGTACCGCTTCATATACTTCTTCTTTCACATCTTCAAATACCGCTTCTTCCGCTGGTACTTTACCTGTTACTTTAATGATGTGATAGCCTTCTGGCGTTTGCACTACTTCGCTCACAGCATCTTTCTCAAGTGCAAACACAGCTTCTTCAAAGGCTTCATCCATTTGCCCTCGGCTGACATAGCCTAAATCACCGCCATCTTCTTTGGTTTCTGTATCGGCAGAATACTCTTTTGCTAATTCTGCAAAATCCTCACCTGCTTTTACTTTTGCTAAGACTTCTTTGGCAGTCGTCTCATCTTCAAGTAAAATATGGCTCGCTACAACTTGTTCTTCTTGCCCGTAATTATCTTTGTTGTTCTCGAAATACTCCTCTACTTCCTCATCAGTAATCTCAATGCTTGCTGCAATAACTTGCTTCGTTAATTGGTAGGTACGAATATTGTCTTTTAGCGCATCCTCTGTTAAACCATTTGCTTCAAGCACTTCATTTACTGAATCTACACCGCCGTATGCTTCTACAAATTCTTCATACTCAGCTTGGATGAGCTCATCCGAAACAGTAATATTTTGCTTCTTCGCTTCGAGCTCAACAATTTTATTGGTGATTAATGTGTCGAGCACCTCTGCACCGTATTGATTGCGTAATGTCTCATCAAGCTCTGTTTGTAAAATTTTTTCACCCTCTACTTTCGCTACATAATCATTACTATGTGAGCAACCAACTAGCAGAATCGATAACATGATCGGCAAGGCCATCACTAGGAAACTCCTTTTACACTTCAACATTTTTATATCTCCCTTCCTGAACGATGTAGCTTTATTTACATTGACTACTATAAAAGTCCAATGTGTCAGCCAGATGTCAACTTCACTTTTTCTTCAAGAAATTTTTACAAACAAAAAAAGAAGTATCTCAAAATCTTTGAGACACCTCTCTAATCGAGCAGAGCATACTACACAACCATGTTAAAGTGTAGTGTTCTTCAGTAGTTTAATTTCAAAGCATGTACCTGTTGAATTACTCTCCACTAAACGTAAATCGCCACCAATTGATTGGGCCATCATTTTACTTAGTGCCAAACCCAAACCAAGACCACGCACCGTATATTTTTTATTTTCCCCTCTATAGAAGCGTTCAAAAATAAAGGCTTGCTCAGCTTCTGGAATACCGCATCCTGTATCCTTAACCCACACGACCACATTATTAGCTGTCTGCGCTAATGTCACGATAATAGTCCCTTCTTGCATTGCTTGCTTAGCATTCGTTAAAAGGTTCGTCATAATTTGTTGCATCCGTACAACGTCAGCTTGTACTTTTACAGACGCATCAAGCAAATTTACTTGTACTTTCACAGTATCTTCATCTTGCATCACTTCCCAATGTGTCACCGCATCACGTACTAAACTATTTACATCTGTTATCACAAGATTTACAGGAATTGCATCAACTGCGAATGAGTTAAATGCTAGTAAATCACCGACCATTGTTTTCATTTTTGTCGTTTCTACAAGGGCCATCTGGACAAACTCTTTGGCATCATCACCTGTGACAACCCCGTCTCGTACAGCTTGTAATAGCCCACTAATTGATGTCACTGGTGTTTTCAATTCATGTGTCACACCTGCAAGAAGCTCCGTTCTTGTTTTTTCTAATAGCTGAAGCTTTGTTGCCATATCTCTAAACGAAGTCACCAACTCATATACTTCTTCTTCTTTTATAGTTTCAGGTAGGTCAATCTCATAATTACTTTCTTGCACCTGCCTCGCTGCAATAGCAACTTGTTTAATCGGCCGAGCTAATCGCTTCGATAAAAAATAAATGGCTCCCCAACCAAGGATCGCAAGTGTCCCAATTAGTAATGCCAATTGTCCATACTCTTGGTCTACCTTCGTTAAATTTTTCTTCGACTCTAAAACAAGAACCCACCCAATGATGACATCATCTTTTTCAATTTTCTTTTTCACAACATATTGAATAGATGCATCGTTGTCATCCACTTTAATTTTTGTTGTACCTTCTGTCCCATCCAGTAAACTCTCTAAATTTTTGTTACTCCCTGGTGGCATCGGACGATTGCTCGATAGTACGTTTCCTTCAGCATCTACTAGATACAAAATCGGGTCAATATCTTTCATACTAAAACGTTCACGTTTTCCGATAAACCCCGGAATACCATTACCCGGTTCATTCACATCCGTCAAACGATACACTGTTTCGTCTGCTAAAAACTCCATCATTTCAAGGCGATTTTCAAGTGCCGTATGGCGAATCCAAGCAGCTGAAATAAGCGAAATAATGGCAAGACCCACGAATAGTGTTAGTAGATAACGACTTGTCCAATAGTTGAGTAACGACACACGCTTATTTTTTGTGAACACTTAGCTGATACCCCAATCCACGTAAAGTTTTAATCTCACCTTCTGATTCATCCCAACCTGCCAATGCTTTACGTAGGCGCTTTACGGCTAAATCAACCGCCCGATCACTTCCGTCATATTCCCATCCCCAGACTTGTTCAATAAGCTGATCACGTGTGAATGTTTGATTTGGATGCTCAGCTAAAAACATTAGTACCGATAGATCCCTTGGCGTTAATACGATTTCCTCACCCGCAAGCAATACCCGGTGAGCTTGTATATCAATTTCAAGCTGACCAAATTGCTTCTTTACAGAAGTATCACTACTAGCTTCTGAACGCCGTAGTACAGCCTTCACTCTCGCCACTACCTCATCTGCAATAAAAGGTTTTGCAATATAATCATCTGCTCCTTGGTCAAATCCCTCTAGACGATAATTTACATCCCCTAATGCCGTCAGCATAATTACTGGACAAGTACTTTCCTCACGAATTTCTTGTAAAATCGCCCAGCCATTTTTCTCTGGTAGCATAATATCGAGCAACACTAAATCAGGCCGATGCTCTTTAAATAAGTTCATCGCTTGTCCACCGTTATAGCACTGTACAACGGTGAATCCTACTTTAATTAAATAAGCTTTTAAAACCTGACTAATCGCAAACTCATCTTCTACAATTAATATTTTTGTCATAAAGCCTTCCACCTCACAACTACGTACATTATTATAACTATCCAATTTTTGATTTATTATAGCATTCAATTACGTCCGTTTAATGTCAAGATAGCCTTTCTTCCTTGTACTTTTCTTAGTAGTTATGGACAACTCTTATTTGAGAGATAAAGCACGATAAATAAAAAATTATTTTGTTCCCGCTTAATTATATTTCTAAAAATCGGTCGATCGGTTATATTCTGTTTTTGTACACTTGCACGCCCTTCAGAAACATAAATATGACAGTAACAGCCTTCAAACCGGCTAATTGATGCCACTCATCTCCCATTCATGCAAATGCAAATTTTATATTTTATGATTAAATTCTAGTAACCTTTATCCTTTATATTTACAATAAAAATTACAGAATATATAGAATCAGAACCTTTTACAAACATACGTGCTATTGACAATGCCTTCCTACTCAACTTATCATTGATTGCGAATGATAATCACTTTCACAAGAAGAATTATCCATTCGTACAGAAGATTGTTCTATTTTTAAAACTGATTAGGGGGGCAATACAATGATTATTGTAACGAATCGTATTCAAGTGAAGCCTGGCTTCGCAGCAAAAATGGCACCAAACTTTACTAAGCCTGGTCCACTTCAAAAATTTGAAGGTTTTCATAAAGTGGAAGTGCTTATTTCAACAGATGATCCTACATACGACGAAATGAGCGTCAATATGTACTGGGAATCGAAAGAGCATTTCCAAGTTTGGCGTGAAAGTGACGCATTTGCTGCAGCACATAAACGTCCAGAACCCGGTTCAGAAGCAGCAAAACCAGAAAACAGCCCACTAATAGGTAGTAAAATAGTTATTGCTGAGCTTGCTTCATCTATAGAAGCAGCACATTAATCAATTCCCAATAATTCATCTTCTGATTCTATCTAAAAACGCCCGCATATATCGACTATATGCGGGCGTTTTCAATTGTATATAAATAAGGAATATACTCTCTTTTATTGAAACAACACAACTAGTATATACCCTAGGACGGATAAGCAAACTGAACCGATGAGTCCTGCAGCAAACGCTTTTCCACCTAATTGTTTGAAGGTTTTTATTTCAACATTTAACCCCAAACCAGCCATTGCCATGCCAATTAAAATATAGGCAATATTGACCATCATTTCTGCAACAGCTTGAGGTACAATGCCAGTTGAATTAATGGCACTCATCACTAAGAATCCTACGATGAACCAAGGAATTATTGAGGCAGAAAACGCCCCTTTTTCTTGTCCCTTCTCACTTCTTCGATACCAAATACCGATCACAATTGCTACAGGTACAAGTAATGCGACACGCGTTAACTTTACAATTATCGCCATATCCACTGCTTCATTTCCACCAGCTGCTGCTGCTGCAATGACATGTGCAATTTCATGTAATGTTCCACCTGAAAATACACCATACTGAGCAGGAGTTAAGTCAATTAACGAATACAATAGTGTATAAACTAGTGTAAATACTGTTCCGAGTATAGCTACAATCGCCGCACCTACCGCTGTTTCTTTTTCATTTGCTTTAATTTGTGGCGCAATGGCGACAACCGCAGCAGCACCGCAAATAGCTGTACCACAGGCTGTTAAAATACCAAGCTTTTTATCTACATGAAACATCCTCGTCAGTCCATAAACGACAAATAACGCAAATACTAAATTAATGAATGCAATCAAAAACACACTAGCCCCTGCATGATAAATATCTGCTAAATTCAAACGCATTCCAAGTAAAATAATACCTAAGCGTAATAATTTTTTACTCGAAAAGGATATACCCGTATGCCATGCATCTGGCACACTAAACAATGCTCGCAATATCATCCCTATTAAAATTGCTATAACAAGCTGCCCCATAATCGAGAAAAATGGAAATGTTGATATATATTTTGCAACCACTGCAATTCCGAGTGTCAATAATAACCCTTTTGCAAAAGGTGCTGATAAATATTTATTCATCCAATGTTGTCTATTGACCATCCTGTTCACTTCTTTCATTCTTTATGGCTTTTACTTTATTAAATATCCAACCATTAGTAAAATACATTTAAATAATCATTACTATTAAGAATTCTAATTATTAGGAGTGCTGTTGATGCAATACGATGCGTTAAAGACATTTATTACATTAGCCGAGGTAAATAATTTTACAAAAACATCGGAGATACTACATATTTCTCAACCGAGCGTAAGCTTGCATATAAAAAATTTAGAACAAGAATTTCAAACGACTTTATTTATACGCTCCCCAAAATCAGTACAAATTACACCCACAGGCCAGATTTTATATGAACGGGCAAAGCAAATCGTCGCGATTTATGAAGCAGCCAAGGAAGATATTTTAGCCCATCATCACGCGATACAAGGTACACTCGTTATTGGGGCAAGTTTTACAATCGGCGAATATATATTACCGCCGATTCTGGCGCGGTTACAGCAGCAATTTCCACAACTTGAAGTACAAGTTATTATCGGTAATACGGATGAAATCATTCAATCTGCAAAGCTACTACACATCGATATCGGCTTAATTGAAGGTCAATCTCACGATCAAGAACTCGTTATCCACCCATTTATGCAAGATGAATTATTTATTGTTGGAGCCAGCGATCACCCACTTAACAACCGATCGACGCTTACTATATCAGAACTCCAGCGTCAAAACTGGGTTGCACGTGAAGCTGGTTCTGGAACACGAACTTATTTAGACCATCTATTTAGAATGAACGGACTCCAAGTACAGTCCTTACTAACAATTAGTAGCAATCAAGGTGTGAAGGAAAGTGTGATTCAAGGGCTTGGGTACGCTTTGCTATCAGGCTGTGCCATTGAACGGGAAGTGAAAAATGGGGATATGACTGTATTACCACTTGAAGAACACCATTTCACGCGAACATTTTCATACTTATATTCCCCTACGATGAAGAATAAAAGAAACGTTGAAGCACTCATTGAATTTATTACGTGAAAATAGACACTTTCACCCATGGAATCTAAACTGCCTAGAGCAGGTGGCGCAAATGCCTAAATATAAAAAAGCTTAGCACCCTTGGTTGCTAAGCTTTCATTACGTTCTTTTATTAATCCTTCTGTATTCCTGTTTATTTTCGAGAATTTCTACAAACTTTGTAGAGGCTCGGGATAACGGGACACTTTTTAAATGGCAAATACCAATACTTCGCTTCGGAATGTCTTTGCTTAATTCCAACTCATACAGCAACCCACGCTCTAAATAATCCTTAGAAAACTCCTTTGTCACGCACGCTATCCCTAAGTTACTACGTGCAAATTCAAGGACCAAATCATGTGAGCCTAACTCAAACTCAGGTGAAATAACAATCCCTTGTGACAGCAGATAATTCTCTACATAATTACGAGAATTTGATTTTTTCTCTAAAAAAACAAGCGGGAATTTCAGTAAATCCTCATAGCTTAAGCTCTTAGTCGCAAGTGTACGGTATTTCTCTCCACACACAAAAATATCTTGCACCTCGGTACAAGGTGTCAGCTGCAATGTTGGGTCTTCAATCGGAAAATTACACAGTCCTACATCCGCTTCCCCTGACTTAATGAAATTGCAAATTTCTGAAGTTGTCCCATTTAACATTTGCAGTTTAATATTAGGATACATCGTATGAAATGCTTCTAAATACGGCATCAAAAAAAAGCGAGAAATTGTATCCCCTACACCTATTTTCAACTGTCCTGTCGTTAAATTTTTGAATTCGAAAATTTTCTCTTCCCCTACATGAAGTAAACCTATCGCAGAATTCACATATTCATACAACAAGCTACCTTCTGTCGTCAACGTAACCCCTTTAGGCGTACGATTAAACAAACGTGTATCTAGTTCCTTCTCTAGTTGCATAATTGCCTGACTAACAGCTGGTTGTGTCATATACAAGTCTTTCGCAGCCTTAGAAAAGCTACTATTTTTAGCAACAATACTAAAAACACGATATAAATCCAATTTCCCTATCATATAAGCTCTCCTTATATCTATTATACAAACTATTAATTTTACTTATATCACTAAAAAGAAGTATAGTAAATCCATATTGTTTTAACATTATTAAAAATTTATATATACATTTACCTTTAGAGGAGAGATTATTTTGGAACGTGTAGTTGGTACAGTAGTAAGAGGTCTTCGTGGCCCAATCATTAACGAAGGTGACGATATCGTACAAATCGTTGTAGATACAGCTTTAAATGCTGCAAAAGTAGAAGGTTATGCAATTGAAGACCGCGACATCGTAACAGTAACAGAATCAGTTGTTGCTCGTGCACAAGGTAACTATGCATCAATCGATGATATCGCAGCGGACGTAAGTGCGAAATTTGGCGACGATACAGTTGGTGTGATTTTCCCAATTTTAAGCCGTAACCGCTTCTCAAACATTTTACGTGGTATTGCAAAAGGTACGAAAAAAGTTGTGTTAATGCTAAGCTATCCTTCTGATGAAGTAGGTAACCACTTAGTAACGCTTGATGAACTTGATGAAAAAGGCGTTAACCCATGGGCAGACGTTTTAACTGAGAGCGAATTCCGCGGACATTTTGGCTACAACAAACACACATTCACTGGTGTTGACTATATTGAGTACTACAAAGAGCTGATCGAAGCTGAAGGTACTGAAGTTGAAGTTATTTTCTCTAACAATCCTAAAACGATTCTAGACTATACGAAGAGCGTATTAACTTGTGATATTCACTCTCGCTTCCGTACAAAACGAATTTTAACAGCAAACGGCGTTGAAAAGATTTTCGGTTTAGATAATATTTTAGCTGAATCTCACAACGGCTCAGGCTTTAACTCTGCATACGGTTTACTTGGTTCAAACAAATCAACTGAAGATAGCGTGAAATTATTCCCGGATAACTGCCAACCAATCGTCGATGACATCCAAGCAAAAATTTTAGCAGCTACAGGTAAATTAGTAGAAGTTATGATCTATGGTGATGGTGCATTTAAAGATCCAGTTGGACAAATTTGGGAGCTTGCTGACCCTGTTGTGTCACCAGCGTATACACCAGGTCTTGATGGCACACCAAACGAAATCAAGCTTAAATACTTAGCTGATAACGACTTTGCCAACCTTCGCGGCGAAGAATTAAAGGCTGCAATCTCTGAATACATTACCAACAAAGACGAAGACTTAACTGGTCAAATGGCTGCACAAGGTACAACACCTCGTAAATTAACTGACCTAATCGGTTCACTTTCAGATTTAACTTCTGGTAGTGGCGATAAAGGTACACCAATGATTTATATCCAAGGTTACTTCGATAACTATACAAAATAATTATCTTCCTATATCAAAAAGTGCGAGCTCATTGCTCGCACTTTTTTTATATATAAAATGTATAGTCTTCTGGCGTGACACGCTTTAAAAATTTCTTCGTACGTTCTTCCTTTGGCTTAACAAAAATATCTTGTGGGCTACCTTCCTCAACAACAACACCACCATCCATGAAAATGACACGGTTCGCAACATCCTTCGCAAAGCTCATTTCATGCGTTACGACAAGCATCGTTGTACCTTCAGCTGCGATATTTTTCATAACCGTTAGGACTTCCCCTACAAGTTCTGGATCAAGTGCCGATGTTGGTTCATCAAATAAAATAATATCTGGATTTAAAGCCACTGCACGTGCAATACCAACACGTTGTTGCTGACCGCCTGACAATTGGCTCGGATATGCATCATATTTTTCTGACAACCCAACTTTATCGAGCGCTTTTTTACCGATTTCAATCGCTTCCGCCTTAGCTACTTTACGACCAACTATAAGCCCCTCTGTGACGTTCTCTAAAGCTGTTTTATTTGTAAATAGATTATAGTTTTGGAATACGAAAGCGACGCGCTGACGAATGGCGTGGATGTCTTTTTTCTTAGCATTATGTAGATACACATCGATATCACCAAATGTTGCATGCCCTTCATCCGCTTTTTCTAAAAAGTTAATGCATCGCAGTAGTGTTGTTTTCCCCGAACCACTTGGGCCTAAAATTACGACCACATCGCCCTTATCAATCGACAAATCGACACCTTTTAGTATTTCATTATCACCAAATGATTTGTGTATATTTTTTATTTCTAACATAACTCCACCCCAGTTTAGGCATTCGCCGCTTTGTATTTGCTCAAATGTTTTTCATATAATTTAAATAAGTACTCCACTGTACTACATAAAATTAAATACACTATAAAAATATCAATATACGCTTCAACATAGTTGTAACCTACGTTCGCAGCAACCTTTGCCTTTAGCGTAATTTCCGGTAATGACATTGCATAACCCAAAGATGTTGCTTTAATAAGATTGACTGTCGCTGTGCAAATATTCGGCATTGCGACCACTAATGCTTGTGGAATAATAATGCGGCGATATGCTTGGAATGTCGTTAAACCAACTGCATGCGCTGCCTCTAACTGACCTTTTTCAATCGTACCCAGCGCCGAGCGGAATACTTCAATTAAGATAGCCGTCGTACTAAAGGCAAATACAATAAATGCATACCAAATGGGATGTATTTTATAAATGTCATAGGCAATATTATATTTTTCAAAAATAATTTTTAATAATAACGGAACACTGCTATAAATAATGAAAATCTGAATGATTATCGGTGTACCACGTACAAATGATACATAAATTTTCGCTAACTGCTGTATGACTGGAATTTTATTGATGCGTGTTAAAGCTAATAAAAATCCTAGTGGTAAAGCAACAAGTAAAGCGACGATCGTCACAAGGAGCGCGATTGGCACACCTGATAATGCCACAAAAAACGTGTCGAATAAAAATTGATAATTTAGTCCATCTGACATAATTCACGCCTCCTCACGTCGTCTCTAACGTCTTTTTACCCTTACTAAAATACTTTTCTAGCATAGCAAATAATTTCTCAATAATAATTGAAAGCACCCAATAAACTAGTGCTAATGCAATGAAAATTTCTAAAGCATGTGCATTAATATTGCTCGCAATAATTAAGTTGGCCTTACCCACGATATCGATCAAACCAATTGTATAAGCAAGTGCACCTTCCTGTAATAGCGCAATCATGCCATTCCCGAAGTTTGGTAAGGCAATCACAAGGGCTTGTGGGAAGATAATTCGTCGATACGCTTGAAACGGTGTTAGCCCTACACTTACTGCCGCTTCAAATTGTCCTTTGTTAACGGCTAAGTATGCCGAGCGAATTACTTCAGACATAATTGCTGCAAACTGCAATGTAAAAGTCACGACCACAAAAATCGCTGTATCAATTGCGTGTAGATTTAATCCCACGTTTTCTGCTAACGCTGGCACCCCGTAATATACAAGGAATAATAGTACGATGGATGGCGTACAGCGCATAATTGTCGTATATAAATTTGCAAATGTTTGCAAAATCTTTTTAGTGCTAAGCTTTGCAGTTGCCAATAACAAACCAAGAATTGTGCCTAGTACAATGGAAGAGCCTGCAACTAAAAATGTTACTTTTAAAAACGGCAATAATACGGGAATTGTGTTCCAAATGTACGATGCATCAAAATACTTATCCATTTCCTCACCAACTTCATGTTTTATTAGGAAAGGCTGCTGAGCTTTAAAAACTCAACAACCTTTTATGTGATTATCGATGTACACTCTCTAACACTTCAAATAAGTCACGACCATAAAATTCTGTACTGATTTCATTTGTTTTCTTTTGTTCTTTCACTTGTGCTATAGCTTTGTCATAAGCATCCGCAAATTCCTGCTCTTTTTTATTAAATAGTGGCCATGTTTTAATAACTGCAAATTCGTTGTACACTACTTCATCTTTCAAGTTATAATAAGATCCATCTTCTGCTAATACCTGCGCCTGGTACTGGCCTTCAATCATCACCCCACCATCAACACGACCTTCATTTACCCATTGCACTACATCAACTGAAAATGTATCACCAGCTTGTAATTTTACTTCGTTATCTGGGTTTTCTTTGTTGTATTCGTCAATAATTGTGTATTGTGCATTATTAGCTGCAATTGGAGCTAGTGAATAGCCTTTTGTCGCAAAGTCAGCTAATGTTTTCACGCCTTTATCCTCTTTACGTAACACTAGACCTGCACTACTTAGCCCTAAAAATTCTTTCGGGAAAATAAATTTCTCTGTGCGTTCTTGTGTAAAGAATGCATTTTTCACACCTACTTGGTATTTCCCTTGCTCAACACCAATCAATAAATCATCATTTGTCGTTCCTACATATTCAAATTTATAATCAGGCAATAATTCGTCTACTAGTTTCATAACTTCAACATCATAGCCTGTTGGATTCCCTTGATCGTCAATATAGCTTATTGGTTTTGATGCTTGATCATAAGCAACCTTTATTGTACGTACCTCTACTCCGTCTTCAGTCTCTTTTTTTGAAGCCTCCCCTGAACTGCATCCTGCTAAGATGGCAATTGATGCTAGGCCAATTGCAGCAAATTGGAATACTTTTTTCTTTTGTTTGAACATATGTCATTTCCCCTTATCCTTAATGATTTTGTTATTGTTTTTCGCTATTTTTTTGTTGCTCGATCGCAGATGTTGCTAATTTAATAATTGTCATGTCGTCCATCGGGGGATTATGTAATCCTGCACGGACATTTCGGTAATAACGTTGTAATGGGTTTGAGAGCTGTAAGCTTTTTGCACCTACCACTCGCATCGCCTTATCAACAATATCAATCGCGATATTCGTCACAGTATGCTTAGCTACAGCTATTTCATTTGTTAATCTATCTCTTCTTGCCAGATCATCATAGGCTTCTGCTACGCCATAAATAACAAAGCGTGCCTGCTGTAATTTGAGTTCAATCTCACCTAGTAGCTGTTGTACATTTGGTAATGTGCTAATCGGTGCATTCAAACTATTTGGTTGATGATGATTTGCAAAATGTAGTGCATAATCACGTGCAGCCTGTGCAATGCCTAAATACGTTGCTGGGATATGCAGTAACCAGCCATTTATCTTGCCGCCACTTGGATGATTTGGTAGTTCCACTAAATACTTATGAGGTACAACCACATCCTGTAACACTAAATCATGACTACTAGTTCCTCGCATTGCAGACATTTCCCAGTTTTCTTCAATAGACAAGCCTGATACATCTTTGTGAATGAGGAAAAAACCGACTTGACCTTTTTCCTCTACCCAAGCGGATGTTAAAAAATAATCAAGTACTGGTGAAGCTGTCGTGAAAATTTTACGTCCATTTAACAACCAGCCCTCTGTTGTCGATACAGCATTTGTGCCAGGGCGGCCACCACGTGTTGGGCTACCTGTCGCCGCTTCACTCGCTGCTCGGTTAACTATTGCCCCTGCTTTTACTTCTTGTGCGAATGCTTGCAGTAAAGCTTCAGCCCATAATTTTTTCTCGTACAGTTCACCAATGACGCCTAATGTCCACCCTAGTGAAAGTGAAGTATTTTCATCATAGCTCGCTAACGTTTCTTGGATTAGTACCATATCATAAACTGTTAACCCTTCACCGCCGTATTCTTTCGGTAATGTTAGCTTTGGATAATCAATTTGTTGCAGCAATTTATGTGCTTCAAATGGAAATCTAGACTGTTCATCAACTTCTCTTGCCTCGGCTTTAATTGGTTCAGCAATCGATGCTAACCGCTCTAACCAATAACGTTGTTGTTTTGTTTTAACGAATAATTCCTTCACAAAAATCCCCTTCTTTCTAATATATATAAAACAAATAAATTTACTTGGTATTAGTGCCTTAAAAAATCTCCAGCTACATTTTGTGTAGTGAGATACTAAATTTTCTGATTAATTTACACAATCATACTTCCAGTAAAATTAAATGTCAATACTTAATCTCTAGTTTTTTTGTAGGAATTATTCATTTTCGATTTTCAACTTCAATTTTTTCATGCACCAACACACTATTTTAACATATGCTAAAAGGGAGAAAGAGGTGTATAGATGAACAATGGCATGAATATAACTCCAGGTTTTATGCCAAATCCACAAATGACTCCGCAAATTATTCAAACGAAATTTGGGGATGTCGATGGTGATGGCTTTTTCGATACTGTACTCTTGACCGGGATCCAAAAACCAGATAGTCCACTATGGCAACATCTGACACTCGGTATTTTTTATGGACGAACGCAACAAATTGAACAAATTGCACTTAAAGAAAATATCGGATACAATCCAACCATTTTTCTAGGCGATTTTACCGGCAATCATGTAGAAGATATTTTAGTCATTTCAGATACTGGTGGTAGCGGTGGCATTATTAACGGGGCAATTTATTCGTTTGTAGACGGGAAAATGCGGAAAATATTTGATGCAGAATCGTTTAGTGATCAGCTAAAATATACTGTGAATTTCCAAAATCATTACCAAGCGACTGTGCAAAGTATGTCTCCCCAAAAACGTTATACACTAGATTTAACGTATAAAGGAAAAGAATACTTAGCAGAAATCTACAATTCAGATGGGACATTAAAGGAGCCAATTGCAGGTTGGGTAGACCCCATTAGTGGTCTTTATCCAATCGATTTTGATCGCGATGGAACATATGAACTGTTAACTATGCAAAGAATCTCTGGGAGATACCACGCAGACGGCTTAGGCTTCGTGGAAAATGTACTTACATGGGATGGACACAAGTTTACCGTTGACCGGCAGAATGTCTCAATCGAAGGGGAAGATTTAACATAATAGGCGCAAATTAAAACGACTATGCATACATAGTCGTTTTAGTTTGGCATTAGTTTTTTTCTATAACCGCGAAGTAGTTGTTCTCATCATCAGCAAAATTAAACACTTTGCCCATAGGCATTTCTACTAAATCTCCGACTGTTATACCTTTTGCTTTGTAGTCCTCATACATTTGCTCTAAATCGCTTGCGTAAAACATTAGCGAAGGCGTTGCTAAATTTAACTCCGGCTGCATTTTAGCAATTAGCTCTTTATTATGCAAAACAAAACTTGTCTCTGCATTCTTTGTAGGTGCAACTTCTATCCAACGCATCCCTGCCTCAGCATGCTCAGCTATTACTATAAAGCCAACCTTCTCTGTCCAAAACTTAACTGCTGCATCCTGATCATTTACATACAACATAATTTGCCCAATTCGTTGGATCACTGTCATTCCCCCCTACTTAAGTTGTCATTAATATTATATCCAAAATCCCAGTGTTTTTATAAGATTTAGCAACCTTCTCTACATCATATATCTAACCTTCGTACTGTATTTATGAAGAAAAACACAATAACGAGGCTATATATGTCTCATTATTGTGCCATATTTATTAAAGAATCATCATTTTTGATCTTCAAGATTAAACTGCCATTCAATTCCAAACTTGTCCGTAACAGCACCGTAGCATTTACTCCAAAATGTTTCTTGCAGCTCCATTACAATCTTTCCGCCCTCTTTTAATCCTTCATAAGCAGCTCGTAACTTCGCTTCATCATTTACAACAATTGCAAGTGTTACGTTATTTCCTATTGTGAATGGTGAACCTGGAAACACGTCTGAAAACATTATATTACTCCCCAAAATTGAAAGTCGAGTATGCATAATCAGTGCTTTTGCTTCTTCTGGCAATTGATGTTCTGGACCCATTTCAGCATCGCCAAAAGTCATTAATTGCGTATTTTTCACATTAAAAACTTTTTCATAAAACGCTACAGCTTCTCGACAATTCCCATTAAACGTAAGATACACATCTACCGCCATTACCAACACTCCTTTGTTATAACGAACACATATATTGTAGCATTTGTACATATTATGCCGTCAAATTGGGATACTAATTTATAAAATTAAAATAAAGAGTTTGACATTTACTCAAAAATCATGTAAATTACCAAATGGCGAACAATTTAAATTAAAACTTAAAAAATATTCGTATTTTAGGAGTGTATATAATGGATAACGTATTTGATTATGAAGATATTCAACTAATTCCCGCAAAATGTATCGTAGAAAGCCGTTCTGAATGTGATACTTCAGTCACTTTAGGTGGACATACATTTAAACTACCTGTCGTACCTGCAAACATGCAAACAATTATTGATGAAAACGTAGCTATGCAGCTTGCTGAAAACGGTTACTTTTATATTATGCACCGATTCAACCCTGAAAAACGTGCTGATTTCATCCAAGATATGCACAGCCGTGGCTTAATTGCATCTATTAGCGTAGGCGTAAAAGAAGAGGAATATACTTTTGTAGAAGAACTTGCGCTCAATAATCTGGTACCTGAATTTATTACGATTGATATTGCACATGGTCACTCAAATGCTGTTATCCGTATGATTCAACACATTAAAAAACATTTACCAAACAGCTTTGTTATCGCTGGTAATGTAGGTACACCAGAAGCTGTACGTGAGCTTGAAAACGCTGGCGCTGACGCAACAAAAGTTGGTATCGGACCAGGAAAAGTATGTATTACAAAAATCAAAACAGGTTTTGGTACAGGCGGTTGGCAACTTGCAGCGCTTCGCTGGTGTTCAAAAGCTGCTACAAAACCTATCATTGCTGACGGTGGTATCCGTACAAACGGTGACATCGCCAAATCAGTACGTTTTGGTGCTTCAATGGTGATGATCGGCTCACTATTCGCTGGTCACGAAGAATCTCCAGGCGAAACGATTGAAATCGACGGCAAGCTAGTTAAGGAATATTTCGGTTCAGCTTCTGAATTCCAAAAAGGCGAAAAGAAAAACGTTGAAGGTAAAAAAATGTACGTTGAGCACAAAGGTAGCTTAAAAGATACACTTACTGAAATGCAACAAGACCTTCAATCATCAATCTCTTACGCAGGTGGTAACAAGCTAGACGCTATCCGTACTGTAGATTATGTCATTGTAAAGAACTCAATCTTCAATGGTGATAAAGTATACTAAGATTTCACAAATAAAAATCCCAGCCAATGCTATTAGTGCTTGGCTGGGATTATATAGTTTTTAACTCACCTAAAAAATGTCCTAGCCATGTGCAAATAAAAAAATGCCACAGGCACTCTGTAGCATCTTCATGTAGATATTCTATTTATATCCGAAATATTGATGTAGATATAGCCTTACAGTTTATTAATCACGGCTTGTAAAGTTTCTTTTAATTCTGCATCGTGATCAGAAAGTTGTACTAAGTTACCTAAACGTTCACGTAATACAGGACGTTCAATAACTAGTTTCTCATCAAGAACATTTACTAATAATTCGATGATTAAACGATCACGCGCATTTAATGCTTCTTCTAAACGCTCTGGTGTAATTATTGCTTCTTTTGATACTTTTGCCATTTTAAAAACCCCTTTATTTTATATTTATGCAAATCTATTTTAGCATATCGCCCAAATTTTTTGGAAATTTTCTTAAAATATTAATAAAAGGAATAGCCTTAACTTTAAACGCCTCCCACCCCATTTATTTCACTTTACATTCTATTCTAATAAAGAATTCTCATCTTTTTTTTATTTCCGTCATAACCTATACAGTAATCTTAGAAACTAAGAAAAAACTGATAGGAGGGCTTGAATGAATCGAAAGATAATGGGCTACCCAAAGCTTATAAAAGCAATTCCTAAAGGCCTGCAAGTATTTTTGAATATCTGCCTCGTGCTTTTAGCGCTCATTTTATCGTTCCTACTTATTAAAGAACTACTTGAATTTTTAAGAATTTTTGTAGAAGGTAGTAGCAATGACTATAAGCTTTTCCTTGCAAATATACTTATTTTCTTCTTGTATTTTGAATTTATAACGATGATTATTAAATATTTCAAAGAGGATTATCATTTTCCTTTGAGGTACTTTATATATATTGGTATAACAGCTATGATTCGGCTAATTATTGTAGAGCATGATCACCCTGTAAATACGCTTATATATTCACTCGTTATTTTAGTCCTCATCGTTGGGTACTATATTATTAATATAACGCCATTAGAAAGACCTACTCGTGCCAATTACGCTCTAAATAAAGAGGAAATCGAAACCTTTAAGAAGTAAATTAAGTTCTTTATTCTAATTTTATTACTATTCCAGTTAGCAAAATATTATTTCAATAAAGTAAAAAAGAGACATCCTAATAAAAGGATGCCTCTTTTTTATGGTTACTTCATTAAAAATTAAAGTTTTACGATGTTTGTAGCTTGTGGTCCACGTTGACCATCTTCTACTGAAAATTCAACTTTTTGACCTTCGTCAAGTGATTTGAAACCGTCACCTTGGATAGCTGAGAAGTGAGCGAATACGTCGTTTCCGCCTTCTACTTCGATGAATCCAAAACCTTTTTCTGCGTTAAACCATTTTACTGTACCTTGTTGTGTCATTTAAATGACCTCCATTAATTGTATTAAATAATATCATAATTCCTCAAAAGAAAAAATTCACATATTACAAAAAGTATCGAACAAAACACGATTACTCTTTGTAATATGTGAATTCATTGTATCCTTGCAAACGATCTTATTACATTTAGTATATAATAAAAAACCATATTTGTCTAGTACAAAATTAATTTTATTAACTATGAACAGTATGTTCATAGTTTTTGATTATACTTCAGAAGCAAGTACCCCTCAATCGTCCCTATCGAAACAACCTATTATCCACCTTTACTTGTTGCTGCCTTCGCGCAATTACGTCAAGGCTACCTTAATCTTCAATCTCCTATCTGGAAAAAGTAATGCACATAAAAAATCCCCTCGGTCCATTTGCTTTCCGAGGAGGTTTACACGTTTATCTAAATACAATTTTGTTTTTCAACAGTGTGATCAAATTATCTTTATCCAATATTTTTTGTACAAGCCTCAAGTACCATTTCACAAATAGTACAAAGCAAAAATAACTTTTTTATATAAAAATGTAACACATATTATTATTTATTATATAATAGTGTATAATATACAGTATAAAAAATGAGGTGATGAATATGAGTTCTTTGTTGGATTCATTCACAACAGAATTACGACGCGGGACATTAACACTTGCCGTATTAAGCCAATTACGTACACCTCAATATGGATACTCTCTAGCTCAACGTCTCGAGCAAGCTGGAGTTGTTATTGAACAAAGCACCCTATACCCCTTGCTTCGCAGATTAGAGAAACAAGAACTTGTAACGAGTAGCTGGGATACAACTGAAAGTAGACCGAGAAAATATTATGTAATTAGCGATTATGGCATTGAGATTTACAAGCAACTAAAAAGCGAATGGATGGCTATGACAGGAGAATTGAACACATTATTAAAAGGAGATGAGCGAAATGAAGCTAATTGAAGCCTATATCTATGAAGTAACTAGAAGGCTACCCGAAAAAATGCGTGCTGACATTGCCTTAGAACTCCGTTCAACAATTGGAGATATGCTACCTGAAAATTATTCAGAAATGGAAGTGAAAAACGTCCTTTCAAAACTCGGCAACCCAGTTGAGCTTGCTGCAAGCTACCGTGATACACCTAGATATTTAATAGGCCCACAAGTATACGATGCCTACATTAGCACGATAAAACTAGTTGCACCTTGGGCGATTTTAATCACATTAGCAGTTAACATAGTAGAAAGCATTGTGTTATTTACAGGAGAAGGAGCACTTTTTACCGCCATCATAAAGGCCTCCTCAATAACCTTTGCCCACATCATTACTGTGTTATTACAAGTACTATTTTGGATTACTATTGCCTTTGTCATCATGGAACGCACTGGTGGATTAAAAGGCAACTTCCCTATGTTTAATAATAACGATGAGTGGACTCCAGATGATTTAAAAAATATTACAATTATCCCCAAAGAAAAGAATATACCGGTACGTGACATTGCCTTTAGCCTTATTGGGTCGGTATTATTAGCAATTCTCTATTTTAATGCTGATCACTTTGCTGGCATCTATCAAACCGATGAGACCGGTAAATTGATATTCACTACACCTTACTTTAATCAAGAAACCTTGCTGTCTTACTGGCCAATCATACTATTCCTTATTTCCTTAAGAATTATGGTTAGCCTATACAAAATAAAAGTACGTAAATGGACGATACCGCTTGCAGGAATAAATACAATTGTTCATCTATTAAGCACCATCGTATTTATCGTTATTGTCAGTAATCCAAACTTAATTCACGATCCATTTATTCCGCAAATGGCTGACACAATCCAAACTTCGCCTTCCACTGTATCTACCTTCATCGATCGACTCATTTGGGTTAGTATAGCAACCATCATCGTTACAAACATAATCGATATTTTCAATAGTTTCCGTAAAGCAAATATTCGCTAATAAACAATATGCGAATACTGTTGAACTATATAAATAAATAGGAAATTTCCACTTAATATGACTTAAATATAGATTTATTATTACACAGTACTGAGAAATCATTTTTAGTGCTGTGTATTTTTTATGTGATAAAAAAGTTGTTTCAATGCCATATTAAGAAGAATCCAAAACGAAAGGAGAATTCATCATGGGAAGAGACAATAAACAAGGGAAAAGCCAGAACAAAGGTTCACTACCTCAAACACCTAAAAATCAAAAAATTGCGCCAAACAAAGTAAGTGAGGAGTTTTCTCAAGAGTTAACTGACCTTGTAAAATCGATCACTAATACAAAACCTAAAAAATAGGGGGGCTGTGAATGGAATATCAACGTGCGCAAGAAATTGTTGCCTCTCCAGCAGAGTATGAAGTCAGCTATAATGGTGTTTCTGTATGGATTGACAAGGTACACGATGATAAAAAAACAGCAACTGTCCATTTAAGACGTTCTTTAGAAGAAAGATCTGAAGTGGATATTTCTGAACTAAAAGAAGAAACCCTAATACAATAATAAATTTACCCCACTAGAAAAAAGGCGAATGTACAAGGCTGCTACTACAAAAAGAATATAAAGAAAAGGTTGTTTGCAATTTTAATTTTGCAAACAACCTTTTTTTATGCTTTTACAGATAACAACAAATTTAGAATTGTTAAATCCTTTATTTTATTTTTTCTGGAGCAGGGTAGTCAAAACCCTTCGTATCCACTTCGACCTTTTTCATTTGCTGATCTTCTAACGGCTTATCTGCACCATCTCGTTCAGCGGAAACGATAGCATCAACTGTTTCCATACCCTCAATTACTTTCCCAAAAGCAGCATAATCTCCATCAAGATTTGATGATTGTTCTACCATAATAAAAAATTGCGATCCCGCTGAATTTGGATCATTTGTGCGTGCCATTGAAATGACACCGCGTTCATGTTTCAGATTATTTTCAAAACCATTATTAGAAAATTCACCTTCAATAGAATATCCTGGTCCACCTGATCCATTTCCTGAAGGATCTCCCCCTTGGATCATAAAGCCAGGGATTACTCGATGGAAAATAAGGCCATCATAATAACCTTCTTCAACTAAAGAAATAAAATTGGCTACCGTATTTGGAGCTGTAGAAGGCTCTAATTCAATAACGATTTTTTCATCATTGTTCATTGTAATCGTCACAATTGGATTTTCTTTCACAGCTGATGAATAATCAGTTTTTTGATCTGATTCCTTCACCGTATCCCCCTCTGATTGCCCACTTTCTGTTGATGTTCCACAACCCGTCAAAATAAAAGCTACCGCCATCAAGCTAAAGACAAAATAAAATACTTTATATCGCGCGAACATATTCTTTTCCAACTCCTCTATGTAATCAGTTTATTAATTATATAACTTT
This sequence comes from Lysinibacillus sp. NPDC097287, assembly GCF_044761695.1. NCBI lineage: Bacteria > Bacillati > Bacillota > Bacilli > Caryophanales > Bacillaceae > Lysinibacillus > Lysinibacillus sp. NPDC097287. The sequence goes on along the minus strand of NZ_JBIWCX010000013.1, from coordinate 44,570 downwards.
AAGATAATTTAAGACAACTCATTAAAATATGCATTGCATGAAAACATTATCTTCCTAATTCAAAAAAACCACACCTACTTATGGTACGGTTCACTGTAATAGGCTTAAGTGCGATTTTTATACAACGCTTAAATATAAATCGAATATGTCCTCAGTTTTATGTATTCTGTGTAACGTATACACAGAATACATAATTAATTAATATATCACAGGTTGCTATGCTATATTAAATAAGTAGTAAACAACAATTATTGACACTGAATAATGGTAATTTTAGATTGAGCAAATTAGCATTATTGGGTGCCAAACCCATTAGAGTTCTTCAGGAACAAAGAATTCTACCGCAGCATCTCCTTGTGAGATGTTGCCTTTTTTGTTTCCATGAAATTTTTGGGGGCTATCAATTAAACTCATGAACAAAAGCGCTTTGCCATAAACGTAAATAATAGCATTTTCAATGTTACCTTCTGCGAAAATTTATACTTTCTTACTCAATAAATTAAAACCACCTAAGACGTTCCAAATTCAACGTCCTAAATGGTCTTTTTTGAAACCGCACCTACTTATGGTACGGTTCACCCTTCATAATTCGAAAACTTCTATAAATCTGCTCCACTAACACCAACTTCATTAGCTGGTGCGGTAATGTCATCTTGCCAAATGACTGCTTTTCATCAGCACGTTTTAGCACATCATCATGCAAACCAAGTGAGCCACCAATAACGAAAGCTATTTTACTTTTACCATAAGTCATTAACGATTCGATATCAGCTGCCATTTCTTCAGAGGTTTTCATCTTGCCGTTGATGGCAAGAGCAATCACATGTGTATCTGGACCAATCTTGGAAAGAATACGTTCTCCCTCTTTTTTCTTAACAATTTCCATTTCAGCATCACTTAATTGCTCTGGGGCTTTTTCATCTGGTACTTCGATTAAGTCCATTTTTGCGTATCCACCAAGACGTTTAACGTACTCTTCAATTCCCATTTTTAAGTACTTTTCTTTTAGTTTCCCGACTGATACAATCGTTATATTCACACGTTATCCACCTTTAGATTTTATTTACAAACAAATTATCCACAAAAGTTATCAACATATCCACAACCAACTTCTACATATAGTGTAAAGTTATTTACTTGATACAATATATTCTGCTGGCTCTTCACAGTAACTACATTTTGTGGATAACTTTTTTTCCTCATTTACTTTATCCATAATTGGAAACTCTTTTTGCTCCGCAACAAACATGTCTAAAGCTTGATCTATATGCTTTTCACAACTGTATTTTTCCATTTTTACTCGTCTCCTTATTTTCCGAAATTTCCACAAACTTATTCACAATCTTGTCTATGTTATCCACAACCTATTGTAACAAAGGAAAAGCGAGTAGGGAAGAACAGGCTTTCTTCCACTACTCGCTGGGCAAATTAATTATTCACAATTTTCTAGTTATCCACACCATTAAAGTGAATCACTATTTGTTAATGTCATTTTCAGCTCTACCAATTGACCCTGGCGATATACTTTCATTGTTAAACTATCCCCAGTCTTTTTCTCATTATATAAATGTTTGCGGAGGTCAATTGACGATTCAATTTTTTCGCCGTCCATTTCTACAATAACATCGTATTGTTTTGCACCTGCTTTTGCAGCTGGTGAATTAGCAATCACATCTGTAATCACCACACCTGTTGTTACTTCTTCAGGTAAACGTAAAGTTTGTTGTTGGTAGATTGCTGGGACGTCTGTTACATCTACTAATGAGATGCCCATTGTTGGTCGCTTCATCTCACCTGTTTTCTCTAGCTCTGTGATAATTGGTATCGCTGAGTTAATTGGTATCGAGAAGCCTAAACCTTCTACAGAGGATTCCGCAATCTTCATGGAGTTAATACCGATTAATTCACCTGCTAGGTTAACAAGTGCCCCCCCACTGTTACCTGGATTAATGGCTGCATCCGTTTGCAATACTTCTTGTTGCCAATCTTCCGTACCATCTCCGTTTAGATCAACTGGTACTGAGCGGTCCTTACCTGACACAACTCCTGTTGTAACAGATCCGTAAAAATCTAAGCCTAGCGGATTACCAATTGCGATTACTGTTTCTCCCTGCTTTAACACATCAGAGTTACCAAACGTCGCAACTGTTTTAACATTTTTAGAGCTAATTGAAATAACCGCTAAGTCTGTCCAAATGTCACTACCGACTAATTGAGCCTCTTCTTTCGTTCCATCTGGCATCGTCACTTCTACTTGCTTTGCACCTTCAATGACGTGGTTATTGGTTACAATAAAAGCTTTGTCTCCTTCGATTTTGTATACAACACCAGAACCGCTCCCTGCTTCCTGTGTTGTTGTCGTTGGTTGACTCCAAAAGCCACCGTTTGTTACCTCTTGAATATTCGTTATACCGACAACAGCTGCGGAGGCTTTATCAACTGCTTTTGTCACATCAGTTGTTACTTCCGTTGCAACTTGGTCAATTTCTGTTTTATTATTACTTGAATTATTTGTTGTTCCTGGCATTTGATTGACCAAGCCTGGCATCATCAGCCAAACGAGTAATGCTCCAATAATAACACCCACAAGACCACTAAAGAAATAACCGCCTTTGCTGCCGCCACCTCTCTTTTTCGAACGCTTCGATTGCTTTTCTAGTTCATCGCGCTCTAACCGTTCTTGCAACGGTGATTTCTGTGGCTCATTATTTTCTGATAAATTTTCACGTTTATCGTCATCTGAAAAATAACTCATTTCCATCATCCTTTCACGAACTACTATTAGTTAATTGTTACCCTTATCATACATTTCAAACATTAAAATTAGATGAAAAATGAATAAAATGAATATAAAAAAGAATCCCACACAGGGTGGAATTCTTAGACTGTCACTAATTTGGTTGGTTCATCCGCATCTGTATCTAATAAATGCACATACTCTCCTGCAATAATGCCACAAGATTGCAAAGTTTGCGTTACACTCATACGCGCCAATTCTTTCATATTATTATCTTTACTTAAATGTGATAAATAAATATTGGTCGGCTTTTCAAAAACGACCTCACTCATGGCAACAGCGGCATCCTCATTCGACACGTGACCAACATCACTTAAGATACGACGCTTTACCGACCACGGATAACGTCCCATTTGCAGCATATTCACATCATGATTACTTTCAAAAACATAAGAATCTGCCCCGCGAATAATCCCTTTCATACGATCGCTCACATAGCCTGTATCTGTAATGACAACGAGCTTACGCCCATCCTCATGAAATGTATAAAACATTGGATCTGCCGCATCATGTGATACTGCAAATGATTCAATATCAAGTGAACCAAAACTTTTTACCGTATCCATACTAAATTCAAAACGCTGCGCTGTTGGAATCTCACCAATGAGCCCATCCATTGCCTGCCAAGTTTTTTTATTTGCATAGATTGGTACATTATATTTTCGTGCTAGTACGCCAATTCCTTTTATGTGATCGCTATGCTCATGTGTTACTAGAATACCGCTTAGCTTTTTCATATCCCGATCAATTTTAGAAAACAGTTGCTCCATCTTTTTACCACTAAAGCCGGCATCGACTATAAACGCATGCTCATCGTTTTCTACATAGATTGAATTACCTGTACTACCACTTGCTAAAACACTAAATCGCATTGTTAAACTCCCCAGTCTTCTTCTTCAGCCTCTTGCTTGTCCTCTTGAATTTCGATGACTTTCCCCTCAACAGCATTGACGAAATACTCCTCAATCTCTCCATCAGGCAATTTCACACGCACTTCCCAAGTCGGTACTAATACTTGTGTCTTTGTTAAATAGACAAGCGTCGAGTAGCCTAGCTTCATCTGCATTATGCGAGAATCTGGCTTTAATAACCCTTTTGAATACAGCGCTTGAAAAATTTGAAGTGGAGGTAGAATACTTTCTTGTTGCTCCATTTCTTCAATATTATCAATCATTGTTTGCTCATACATGGTCACTTCATCGTTCTCATTCCAGTGTACTTTAAGTACGCCATTCATATTATAATAAAGGATTCGGTTATTTGTCTTTTGGAAAAATATTGCGACACGTTCCTCACGGTCAACTTCCCATAATGAATAGGAGGCACCTTCTTTAATATTTGTTTGAACAAATTCTGTAAAACTTGCATCTTCACTTACATCTTTTAGTTTAACAGGTTTTGAAAAAACAACATGTGCCTTTGATCCATCAGAATAATTAACTTGCTGTTCCATATCTTTAAAATCAGCATCTGTAAAATTGTGCACTTTACCGGAAATGTATGCAGCTGATTCAATATTACTCGGCAACGTTACATACGTAATATTGTCGTCCTTTAATCGTGCTTCAATCGTTTTCTCCCCTAATACCCCAAGATTCTGTGAATCATTATAACGATTCACATACAACGAGTATAAGAAAATATCCAGGATTAAAAAAACAACGATGAAAATAGATTTTGTTCTATTCCAATCTATTTTCAACACCCCCTAGCATTTCTGGAGTTAGCAGCTTCCAAGTGCCTTTATGAACTAAAAACCAAGCTGGTTCGAGCTTAAATAACTGTTGATTTTCATCCTGTGTTAAATAATAGCCGACAACAATTTCATCTACATCCGATAAAGCAATAGTATCTAGCTTCCGAACTTTTTCAATAATTTCTGTACCTGAAGGCAATCCCTTAATCTCTTTTTCTGACGCAATATCCATATCTAATGAAAAATACGGGCGCTTGTAACCAAAAATACGATTATCACCCCAGACGGTTGTAATACGGGTTGTTATTTGATCACTATACACAGGGAACCCTTCTAAATACAATTGATAATCCATTTGGTTTTTGCTAGGGTTCATCGATACATAACGATAATCTGCTGTAAAGCCTCCATGCTCATTCACGAAGTCAAAACTATCCTTTACAATCTTAGAAGGAATAGCTCGTACGCTACTTTCTGCTGCAGGATAAACATAATTCAGTGATTTGAAATGTGTGTCTACTGTCATTAAAGACATACCATCTGTATATTTTTCAACAGTTGCACTTCCTTCATTTCGCTTAACAACATTAGGGTCTGCAAACAACACATTTTTAAACTTTTCTAGTGCAAGCTCCTCTGATAGCTTCTCGTTAACATACGTATATTTCAACATTTCAACTTTTTCATCAACTACATAAAGTGATGCATAGCCATCTCGCTCTACCTCTTTAAACATATTATACTTTTTTGATGGCTCAATAATCTCTTCTATAAATTGATTACCGTCTGGAATCCTTACACGAGAATGTAAAAGTGATGTATTATTATCACTTACAAAGAATAAATCCAATTCATTATTGTTGTACTTATCCCAGTCAATAATAATGCGATTAAATGTTGTTTCTGGTAATTCTTTATCGTCAAAGTGTAATACCGAATTGAACACAGGAAATGGTACTTCACCCGCAAAAAATACTGTTAATCGATTATTTGTACGCACAATTTCATTTAAATAATTCGGTGAAACATTACCGTTTATTAGTTCTAAACCAGACGATTCCCATTCATCAAAAGCATTCATTAAATCTCTCATTGCCCCGCTTGAAGCTGTCCCTGTCCACTTATCTTCTGCGCGAAAGATAGCTTTATATGGTTTGATGACATCATCAATAGCCTTCTTTGTACCAACCGCTATTTCCTCTTTACCTTCTATTTTTTCAACATATTCATAATCCGGCGAGTATGTCCAGATGAGGAATGTTAATACCACGCTTAGTATGACGAATACAAACAAAACGACTGATTTTACTGGTTCAATATATTTCATTCCCACTCACCTTCCTCATCGAATTCATCTAAATCATAAGGTAAAGTGAAGAAAATCGTTGTACCATACCCTTCTTCACTTTCTGCCCATATCTTCCCTCCATGTGCTTCAATCATTTCACGGGCAATCGCCAGACCAAGACCTGTCCCACCCATAGAGCGAGCTCGTGCACGATCAACACGGTAGAAACGGTCAAAAATACGTGTCACATTTTCTTTTGGTATACCCATACCATCATCAGAAATCATAACTTTCAACATTTCACCTTGAACGGTAAAACCAAATCGAACACTCCCACCATCCGGTGAATATTTAATAGCATTCGAAATAATATTATCGATTACTTGTGTCACCTTATCAGTATCAATTTCTACATAGTAAGATGCTTCTGGTAATAGACGCTCAAATGTAACATTTTGCGACTTGGCCATTTCAAAGCGATCAATAATGCTATTAAAGAACGAATTAAATAATACAATGTCCTTTTTCAATTCATAATCTTGACTATCCATCCTCGATAACTGTAGTAAATCATTTACCAAACGAATCATACGCTCTGTCTCGGTTTGTGTGACATTTAAAAAAGATGGAGCAATGCTTTCGTCTTTCCATGCACCATCTGCTAATGCTTCTAAATAACTTCGCATTGTCGTTAGTGGTGTACGTAGCTCATGTGATACATTGGATACAAATTCCCGGCGCTCCATTTCAATCTTCTCTTGCTCTGTAATATCGTGTAATACAGTGATTAATCCATTAATAAAGCCTGTTTCTTTTTGAATAACTGAGAAATTCGCACGTAAAATGTACGGTGCTTCTGCTGTACTAAAATTCAAATTCACCGCATCATTCATATGAATTAAATCTTCAAAATTATATTCTTGTTCAATTCCTAAAACCGAAGCAATCGGGCGACCCAATGTCACGTCCCTTGAAATGTGTAACAGTTCTAAAGCTGGATCATTAATAAGAATAATACGTCCTTTTCGATCCGTTGCAATTACGCCATCTGTCATATTACTTAGAACAGAGTCAAGTTTTCGCCGCTCTGCCTCTGTAGTAGATGTCGCTTCTTGTAAACGATTGGTTAAATGATTAAAGGTAATGGCAAGTTGTCCAATTTCGTCCGTTCCATAGACACGAACTTTTCGAGCGAAGTTCCCTTTTGCCATAGCCTGTGCTTGTTTTCGCATATCCGCAATCGGCTGAGTAATCGTACGTGCAACTAAAATACCTAGGAAAATTGTAATTACTAAAGACACCGCTGTCCCACCTAGGAAAATAGAATTGATGTCACTCACCTGTCCAAAGACCGTCTCAATATCAGAAATAATATAGAGAACGCCAATAATTTCATCCTCAGGGCCCGCGCCGTCCCGAATAGGCGTTGCTAATTCCCATACTCGATTTCTTGTTTTTTTATCAAGCGAAATCAAATCGAATGCTGTTTCTGCTGAAATAGCACGGCGCACAGTATCTGTATTTGAACTTTGCCCGATTAAGTTTTGATTGTTAGACTCTGAAGTCGCCAAGATGCGATATCTGTTATCAATCACACGAATCTCAAGAATATCTCCTGTCGAAAATTCCTTTACGATGGAATTCAAACTTTCCTCGAGCGATGGCATAGTATCGTCTCGTTCTTTCAAAATTTCTTCACGAATACTGTATTGCATTAGATCGACACGTTGATAAATCGATTGTTGAAAGTTACTTTTTAAATTTTGCTCCAACTCTCGCGAAAAATAAATCCCTATTATTTGTAATGCAAGTAGTATTAATAAAATATAAATAAGTACGAGCTTCACATGAATGGATTTAAAAAAACTTACCTTATGCATGTCATTTACTCCTGTTCAGGATTTCGCAAATAATATCCTACACCTCGACGCGTCACAATCCATGCTGGATGACTTGGGTTATCCTCAATTTTTTCACGTAGACGACGAATTGTTACATCCACTGTACGGACATCACCAAAATAGTCATATCCCCATACAGTTTGTAATAAGTGCTCACGTGTCATAACTTGACCAATATGTTTGCCTAAATAATGCAATAATTCAAACTCTCTGTGTGTTAATTCAATTGCTTCGTCTCGCTTTAGCACAAGATAAGCATCTGGTTGAATAATAAGCGAACCTATAACGATGTCATTCGATTCCACCTCAGTTTCCTCTGAAGGTGGTGCGACTTGCAGGCGACGCATATTTGCCTTTACACGGGCAATTAACTCACGTGTACTAAATGGCTTTGTTACATAATCGTCTGCGCCCATCTCTAAGCCTAAAACCTTATCAATTTCTGACCCTTTGGCTGTTAGCATTATAATCGGAAAATCATATTTTTTACGTATTTCACGGCATACTTCCATACCATCACGTTTCGGTAACATTATATCTAATAACATTAAATCCGGTTGTTCTTCCTCAACCTTTGCTAATGCTTCATCTCCATCATAAGCACAAATTACTTTGTAGCCTTCTTTAATTAAATTAAACTGTAAAATATCTGCGATTGGTTTTTCATCATCAACAACTAAAATTGTTTTGTCCATTTATTCTCTCCCTTTCGCTTTTTCATCTATATATTAATATTCTGTACTTGTAAATATCACTACTCTTAACTCTATCATGCTTTTCAATTCCATGCATTATTATTGATATTCACAATAGTGTCCTGCACATTTATTTCTTGGGAAATACTATATTCATCCCAAAAGATACGAAAAAGGCAGCCCATGTTTGGACTGCCTCTCACAAGATTATATCATCGGCTTACATATGCTAATGGATTTACAAGCGCACCATTTTTCTCAATCTCGAAATGCAAATGTATCCCCGTAGAATTACCTGTAGTGCCCATAATACCAATTACTGAGCCTTTTTCAACTACTTGTCCAACTTCCACATTAATTGAAGATAAATGGCCATACAACGTTGTATAACCGTTGTTGTGGTTAATCATGATACGATTACCATAGCTTCCTGAAAAGCCAGTCGCTACAACAACACCATTATCAGCAGCTAGAATATTGTAGTTGCTTGGACGAGCAATATCGATACCGCGGTGCTGTCCACCCCAACGTTTCCCCATATTACTAGAAATATAGCCACCTACTGTTGGCCATGTGAAGTCTCCTGAACCACGAGATGGAATCACCTTTGTACCAACAACTTCAATATTCTGTGTTGGCTCTTGGAGTATATTCTCTTCTTTAGGGGTTTTTGATGTCTGCGTTCCATTTTCAGAAGTTAGTAAGTAAGTAATCTCTTTTTTACCCTCCACACCTCGTTGCTTTGTTACAGACTCACCCTTAGGCATCGTTGGATCTTTTTCTATAACTTTTTCGAAAGGAATTGTATCCGTAATTTTCTTTTCCCTCTCCACCTCAATAGTTACAAAAGGCTTAGCCACTGTAACATTTAACGGTTGTCCAATTTGTAAAACTGTATCAACAGTAATCTCTGGGTTTAATGCTAGTAACTCTGCCGTTGTTAAACTATGCGCTTTCGCTACTGATCCTAACACGTCACCAGGCTGAATTTGATATTGTTGTTGTTCAATAGAACCTGTCATTAATACTTTCACAGCATCTTCTGGAGATAAAATTTCGTTTGGTGCTACTTTCTTTGTCACACCTGATACAACTTGTTTAAAAGATATATTAGTAATTCGGGATTCGCCCGATTGTAAAGTTGGTAAATTTTGAATGGTTTGTTGACTAGCATCCCAGCTTGCTAATTCTTGAGGAGAAACATACTGTAATTTAAGCAAACGAATCGTTTCTTCATAATCGTTAGCATCCTTCAAATAAGCAATTGGTTCATTGTCTACCATCAATGCAAATGCAGGTGTTTGCGCAACCAATGTTTGTTCTACCTTTGCCAATGTCTCCGAATCATCTGTTTCCTTACTAAACACTTGCTCTGGTATAATTTTTACATTTTCACTAGCATCCACCGAATATTCTTTATACTGAATGCTAGCTGCCCGTTCCTTCTCTTCAATTATTTCTCGAACAGCTGTCGAATCTGATACAGCCCCCATATATTCATTACCTACGTAAACGTGGTAAATTTTATTTAATGATTCTTTGTTGTTATTTTCTGCAGCGAACCCTATATTTAGTGTCAAACTTACCATTAATACAGTAAGGATTGATACTTTTTTAAAAGAAGAAAGTTTGTAAGTTAACCTATCACTTTCCTCTTTTTTATGCCAAAACGAACTCATCAATAAAGCCCCTTCCAAATATATCCTGTTGCAGGTTTTCTTTTATGCCTAAATTGAGCACCCCTATAATGTACCATAAAGGAAATATCGAATGAATATTTTAATCTTTTTGTAATGAAACTGTATTATTTATCTATTACTTGTTACATAAATTATTAGTATTTAAATGCGACTAATAGACTTGTTTTATCATATTTATATTCAAAGTTTCACTTATTTATACATTTTTATACTTTTATTGTCTATTTTGAGTAGAATTTGACTTGTTTTGGACTCATAGCTATTTACTTTAGGTATAATTCGATAAAATATAACTAGATCAATACACTAATTGAATGGAGCGATTAATTTGAGTGATTTACAGACCGCTGCGATACAAAGTAAAGCAGCGAAGCCACAAAAGAAGAATAAAACCCGCCGTTTGATCATACGAACAATTATGGTCATACTTGGGGCAATAATTATGGCTGTAGCACTAGAACTATTTTTAGTACCTAACCACATTATGGATGGTGGAATCGTCGGTGTTTCCATTATTACTTCGCATTTATTAGAATTACCCTTGGGGGTCTTCATTTTCTTCTTAAACTTACCTTTTATCTTTTTAGGTTATAAACAAATCGGTAAAACTTTTGCACTTTCTACAGGACTTGGGATTACAGTTTTATCGATTTCAACTATTCTTCTACATAATATAGAGCCATTTACAAAAGATACATTACTGGCAACAGTTTTCGGTGGTATTGTTTTGGGGATTGGTGTCGGAATCGTTATACGTTATGGTGGTTCTTTAGATGGTACAGAAATTTTAGCAATTTTATTTAATAGAAAATCACCGTTCTCAGTCGGCGAAATTATTATGTTCATCAACCTGCTCATCTTTACAGTCGCAGGCTTTATTTTCACTTGGGAACAAGCAATGTACTCTATTTTAGCGTACTATATTGCCTATAAAGCCATTGATATTGTAATTCAAGGGATGGAAGAATCTAAATCTGTTTACATCATTAGCGATGAAATTGATGAAATCGGTCAGGCAATCATGGATCGTCTTGGACGTGGTGTAACATTCCTTCACGGTGAAGGGGCATATACAGGTAACGATAAGAAGGTTATCTTTACAGTTATTACACGTTTAGAAGAGTCAAAATTAAAAATAATAGTGTCTGAAATTGATGACAATGCCTTCCTAGCAATAGGTAACATAGCTGAAGTTAGTGGTGGCCGCTTCAAGAAAAAAGACATTCACTAAACATAAAAGAGCGCGTATCATAATGGATACGCGCTCTTTTTACACATTAAGAACGAATAATAAAACCCTTCATTCTCTTCATTTTGTTAGATTTACGCTTCCCAAACGTCTACTAACACGTTTGTTTGCTCACGAGCAGGACCTACAGAGAAGGTAGCAATTTGAATCTCTGATAATTCGCTCACGCGTTCCACGTAGCGACGTGCATTCTCTGGTAACTCTTCTAATGTTCGGCATCCTGTTACATCTTCTGACCAACCTGGAAGCTCTTCATAAATTGGCACACACTGTTCAATAATATGATTGTTTGCTGGGTATTCAGTAATTATTTGATCTTTATACTGATACGCTGTACAAATTTTCACTGTCTCTAAACCAGATAAAACGTCAATTGAGTTCAAGGCAAGATGGGTAATACCACTTACACGGCGTGAATGACGTACTACAACCGAATCGAACCACCCAACGCGACGAGGGCGCCCTGTTGTTGTACCGTATTCACGACCAACCTCACGAATTGTTTGACCAATCTCATCAAATAATTCAGTTGGGAATGGCCCGTCACCTACACGCGATGTGTAAGCTTTACATACACCTATTACACTTGTTACTCGTGATGGCCCTACACCAGCACCAATAGCAACACCGCCAGCAACAGGATTTGAGGACGTAACATATGGATAAGTACCTTGATCAACATCAAGCATAACACCTTGTGCGCCTTCAAATAGTACTTTGCCACCTTCATCTAATACATCATTTAACACTTTAGATGTATCTGTTACATACTTGGCAATTTCCTGACCATATCCGTAATACTCTTCGAAAATTTCTTCAAAAGTCATACCTTCAACTTCGTAAAATTTCTCAAATAATTTGTTTTTAATAGCAAGATTATGACGTAGTTTTTCTTCGAAGACTTCCTTATCAAGTAAATCCGCCATACGAATACCGATGCGCGTTACTTTATCCTGATAACATGGTCCAATACCCTTACATGTCGTACCAATTTTATTGTCGCCACGACTATTTTCTTCTGCAATATCTTGTTTAATATGATATGGCAAAATTACGTGTGCACGATTCGATATACGAAGATTATCCGTATTAATACCGCGCTCTTGTATGCCTTTCAATTCTGTTACAAGTGATTTAGGGTTCACGACAAGGCCGTTCCCAATCACAGAAGTTTTCTCTTTGTAAAAGATACCTGATGGAATTAAGTGTAACTTGTAAGTTTCATTTGCAATTTTAATGGTGTGTCCCGCATTATCGCCACCCGCAAAGCGAGCGATTGCATCTGCCTTTTGTGAAAGGAAATCAGTAATTTTACCTTTCCCTTCATCTCCCCACTGTGTTCCTACAACTACAACTGATGTCATAATCAGCACCTCCGTTAGATACGTTTTGCATCTCATTATCAAGCAATAATTATTGTAACAATGTTAGAAAGTCCTAGTCAACAGAAAAACAACTAAAACACGAACAAAAAATCACATATGTCAATTTAATGTTCGTGTTTATCGTGATTTGATATGGATATTATCTAATTTCTAGATAGTTTTATCTAATCCCTCGGTGGCGGCGGTGGTTGCTGAGACCAATCCACGTTAATAAACTTATTGAATTCTTTTTTAAAAGCAAGCGTTACCGTCCCTGTCGGACCATTACGTTGTTTGGCAATAATAATTTCAATCATATTTTTACTTTCCGATTCTTTATCGTAGTAATCATCTCGGTATAAGAATGCCACGATATCGGCATCTTGCTCAATACTTCCTGATTCACGCAAGTCACTCATCATCGGACGTTTATCTTGACGTTGCTCTACACCACGAGATAACTGTGATAATGCAATAACCGGTACCTTTAACTCACGCGCTAAACCTTTTAGGGAACGCGAGATTTCAGATACTTCTTGTTGACGGTTTTCCCCTGGCTTACCACTACCCTGAATAAGCTGTAAATAATCGATTAAAATCATGCCTAAACCATGCTCTTGTGACAAACGACGACATTTTGCACGAATTTCATTAACACGCACACCTGGTGTATCATCGATAAAAATCCCTGAATTCGATAAACTACCCATTGCCATCGTTAGTTTACCCCAATCTTCCGTTGTTAAAGCACCTGTACGTAAAACTTGTGCATCAATATTTCCCTCTGCACAAAGCATACGCATAACAAGCTGCTCTGCACCCATCTCCAGAGAAAAGATCGCTACATTTTCACGGGCCTGTACAGCTACACTTTGCGCCACATTCAATGCAAAGGCAGTTTTACCTACAGAAGGTCGTGCAGCAACAATAATTAAGTCATTACGCTGGAAACCGGCTGTTATGTGGTCTAAGTCACGGAAGCCTGTGGGAATTCCTGTAACATCGCCTTTACGAGATTGTAGTTGCTCGATATTATCGAATGTTTCAACCAAAACATCCTTCACATGTTTGAAGTCACCAGCATTTTTGCGGCTGGAAACCTCCATCATTTTTTTCTCTGCTTCGCTAAGTAATGCCTCTACCTCGTCTTCTCGAGTGTAACCGTCTTCTACGATTTTAGTGGCCACACGAATTAAACGACGTAATAATGCCTTCTCTTCGACGATTTTGGCATAATGGGCAATATTTGCTGCTGTAGGGACAGCATTGGCGAGCTCCAGTAAATAAGATAGCCCGCCAACGTCTTCTAACTCTTTTTTTGCAGATAATTCTTCAGTAACTGTAACAACATCTATCGCTTTCCCTCGGTCACTCAGGCTTAGCATCGTTTCAAAAATTTTCTTATGGGCGTTTTGATAAAAATCATCTGCCAATAAAATTTCAGATGCTGTGATTAATGCTTGCGGGTCAAGGAAAACCGCACCGATAACCGATTGCTCCGCTTCCCGGTTATGCGGTGGAACGCGGTCCATCATCGGATCGTTCATGGATAGTCGCCCCTTATTCTTCCGTTACATGTACTTTTAATGTAGCTGTTACTTCGTGGTGAAGTTTTACTGGGACATTTGTGAAACCTAATGCACGAATACCATCATTTAAAGTCATTTTACGTTTATCAATTTTAATGCCATGTACCTTTTGTAGTGCATCTGCAATTTGCTTTGTTGAAACTGAACCGAATAGACGGCCACCTTCTCCAGATTTTGCTTTTAATTCAATTGTTAAAGCTTCTAGTGTTTCCTTTAATGCTTGTGCTTCCGCTAATTCTGCTGCTGCATTTTTAGCTTCTAGTTTCTTTTGACCATCTAATTGACTAATGGCTTGCGCATTCGCTTCTGCTGCATAGCCATTTTTAATTAAGAAGTTGTGTGCATAACCATCAGCTACGTTTTTGATTTCCCCTTTTTTACCTTTACCTTTAACGTCTTTTAAAAATACTACTTTCATGATTCCAAACTCCCTTCGAGTACCTCTATAATGGCCTCTTCTAAATATTTTTTTGCTTCATCAATGGAATTTGCTTCTATTTGACATGCTGCGTTCGTTAAATGTCCGCCGCCACCTAGTTTTTCCATTATAAGCTGAACATTAACTTCACCAAGTGACCTCGCACTAATGCCAATTAACCCATCTGATCGATGGGCAATAACGAATGATGCATTAACACCCTTCATTGTTAGTAAAATATCTGCAGTTTGTGCAATTAGTACCGAGTCATATACTTTTAAATCTTCACCATTCGCAATCGCAACACCCTGCTTCACAAATTTCACAGTTTGCACAATTTTTGAGCGCTCAATATACGTATCTATGTCTTCCTTTAGTAAACGCTGAACTAACACCGTGTCTGCTCCATTTGTTCGTAAATAGGAAGCTGCTTCGAATGTACGAGCCCCAGTGCGGAGCGTAAAACTCTTCGTATCCACAATAATACCAGCCAGTAGAGCTGTTGCTTCTAGCATATTAATTTTAGCACGCTTTGGTTGGTACTCTAGTAACTCTGTCACAAGCTCAGCTGTAGATGAAGCGTATGGCTCCATATAAACTAGCGTTGGATTTTCAATAAAGTCCTCACTACGACGATGATGGTCGATAACTACGACTTTCTCCACCTTTTTCAATAAGCTTGGATCGATTACTAAATTTGGTTTATGTGTATCGACAATAACAAGCAAAGACTTCTCCGTCAATTTTGCCGATACCTCTTCCGGTGTTAAGAAGCTCTCATAGAAATCGGATTTCTTTTCGATTTCATTCATTAATCGAGTCACGCTACCATTTAATTCATCGAAATTAATGACTACATAGCCCTTTACATCGTTCATTTGTGCCATTTTTCGTACGCCTACAGATGCACCGATAGAGTCCATATCGGGGTTTTTATGCCCCATAATAAACACTTGGTCACTATCTTGAATCAAGTCACGCAACGCATGAGAAATTACACGGGCTCTCACGCGTGTACGCTTCTCTACAGGATTTGTTTTACCACCATAGAACTTCAACTTTCCAGTAGGCTGCTTAATCGCTACTTGGTCTCCACCTCGACCTAATACAAGATCTAGACTGGATTGTGCTAATTCGCCAAGCTCCACTAAAGACGAAGAACCAGCTCCGACACCAATACTCAATGTTAGTGAAAGATTTTTTTGTGCAGTCTTTTCCCGGATTATATCTAAAATAGCAAACTTTTTCTTTTCAAGCTCTGTTAGGATTGACTCATTTAATACGGCCATAAAGCGATCTGATGAAATACGTTTCATGAAAATCCCGTGCTCTGCCGCCCATTCATTGACAATAGAAGTTACCATCGTATTTGTTAAACTACGTGGTTGATCATCCATTGCCTGTGTAATTTCATCGTAATTATCCACGAATAAAATCGCTATGACAGTACGATCTGCAAAATATTGCTTTTCAATAGCAATCTGCTCTGTAATATCAAAGAAATACAGCAAGCGCTCCTCTTCCTTATAAAAGACGCGATATTTTCGGTCACGAAGCGTAATCGTTGCTTCTTTCTTTTCTTCTGTTTTCATAAATACATAAATGTCATCAGAAATATTAACAATTGATTCGCCTACTAACGATTCATTATTTAATACACCTTGCATATATGGGTTTGACCACTCAATTTCATATTCCTCACTCACAAGTAAAATACCAATTGGCATTTCAAGCAATGCTTCTTCTCCAACCTCTTTCATCCGGTAGGAAATCGATTCAATATGCTTATCTGTTTCATCAAAGGTTTTTTCTTCAACCTTCCATGTATAAACCATTAACATAGCAAAGCCTATACCATAACCAATACCTATTCCAATACTCCAAACACATAGAAGTACGAACGTCACGACACCGAAAATGGAAAGCGCAATAAGTGGATAGCGGATTGGTCGTTTTCTAAAAGTCCCCATTTGATCAGCCCCTTATTATTTAGTCTTTCCTTTCATAAGTGAACGTACGTCAAAACCTAAATCTATAATACCTAATAAAATAATGAATGATGATAATGGAATTGCTAAAATTGTGGCTATCCATTTCACAGCATTTGGCATCCCTTTTGATGCGATAAAATAATGGATTAAGGAAATCCCTTGTAGGATTAATAATATCCATAAAATATAAGAAATATTTAATACAATAACGTCTAGCATAGACCCGGATTCTGGACGTATAAATAAATTAATCGTTAAAACGGCCATGTAATACCAAAGAATCGCACGCGGTAGGCGCATTTCTTGAAATGGTGCAAACTTTGGTACAGTTAAACCTAGACGTTTTAATAGTGGTATATTTACCGTAACAACTACAAATGCTCCTAAAAAAGCCGTTATTGTTATAGTTGCTGGAACTGTAAGCTCCATTGTTTTAAACATAATATCCAATTGTTCTGGTGTAATTGTTAATTGGCCCGGCAAATCCTTTGTCATTTCTATAGACTTTTCATAACTTTTACGTGCAATATCTAAACTAATTTGCACAATATTTATTCCCGCAATAAACATATAACAAAGATAGACAAGTGCTGATGAAAACAACATGGCTATTCCTGAAGACATAAATAAGAATAGCTTACTCTTCCTTAGACGAATTGCATCACCTATTACTACTCCAAGTAACGCCATAATAAAGGCGAACGGCAGCATAAATATGCCACTTGTTAAAATTGTTAATAGACAGCCTACAATAGCTACCAGTATCGATGAGGAACGCTTGTAATTTGCGCAATACCAAGCAATTGGTAGTGGGGCAAATAACAGGGCTATCATAAAGATAAATGGTATATACGCAGACATAGTCATTAATATAGTAAAAATCGCGACCATCATTGAGCCTTGTACAAGCGCCTTGGTTTGATTATTCGGCATTGAAAACCTTCCTTTTTGTCAGTCAAACTTTCCAACGTTTATTGTACCATTTTTTCGCGTTATTGAACAAAAAACGCTAAGTTTATTGGTTTACTACACTTGGGAATTGCATTGATTTATGTATAAAAAAACCAGCATATACCGATACGAATATCGAAATACACTGGTTGTAAAGTTTGATACAAGATTTACATCTTGATAAATATCAATCTTATTTGTCTTCTGATACGAATGGAAGTAATCCCATGATACGAGATACTTTGATAGCAGAAGTTAATTTACGTTGGTACTTAGCGCTAGTGCCAGTTACGCGACGAGGAAGAATTTTCCCGCGTTCAGAGATGAATTTTTTTAGTAAATCTACATCTTTATAGTCGATATTCGTAATGTTATTAGCAGTGAAGTAGCAAACTTTACGGCGTTTGCGGCCTCCGCGACGTGGTGCCATAGTTGTGTCTCCTCCTTTTAAGTTTTAGTTTTGTAAATGGAAGTCATTAGAATGGTAAATCATCTTCTGATACTTCGATTGGTCCTTTGCTGTTAGCAAATGGATCTTCATCTACACGTGTATAGTTTGGCTGATTCATAGGAGGCTGATTTTGCTGATAAGAACCGCCGCCAAATGAACCTTGCTGAGGCGCTGCGCCACCAAACTGTTGTTGTGGTTGACCACCGCCATATGACGGTTGGCTATTTGCGTAAGACTGTCCACCGTATTGGTTAGATGCCGGAGCACCTCCACCACTACGAGGCTCTAAGAACTGTACGCTATCCGCAACAACATCAGTTGTATAAACGCGCTTACCATCTTGTCCTTCATAACTACCTGTTTGGATACGACCTTCCACTCCAATCAAACTTCCTTTTTTCATGAAGTTCGCTAAGTTTTCAGCCTGTTTGCGCCAAGCAACACAGTTAATGAAATCTGCTTCTTTTTCACCTTGTTGGTTTGAGAATGTACGATTGACAGCAACTGTAAATCGAGTAGACGCAATACCATTTGGTGTGTAGCGTAGCTCGGGATCTTTTGTTAGTCTTCCAACTAATACGACACGGTTAATCATCAGAATACAACCTCCTTTTTCAGCATTTTGTTAATATTAAGCTTCTTGACGAACTGCAATGTGACGAATGATATCTTCGCTGATGTTAGCAAGACGTGTGTATTCGTTGATTGCTTCTGAAGTAGCGTTGATTTTCACGATTTGGTAGTAACCTTCGCGGAAGTCTTTGATTTCGTAAGCTAAGCGGCGTTTGCCCCACTCTTTTGCTTCGATGATCTCAGCACCGTTTGAAGTTAAGATTTCGTTGAAACGTTCAACTAAAGCTTTTTTCGCTTCATCTTCAATGTTTGGACGTACGATGTACATTAATTCGTATTTTCTCATCTGTTTACACCTCCTTATGGACTCAGGCTCTCCTGTTTTCAGGGAGCAAGGAGTAAGTAATAATTATTACTCACATCAATGAATTGTACCACATGGCTACATAGCTTTCAAGTCGCAAACAAACAAATCATTCGATATAATCAATTATAGAAGTTTTTAAAGGGGTGAATATTTTATGCTACAAGACACAGAACCAATCATCATAGAATTAGATATAAAAAAGTTAATGGTTGATAATATTGTTATAACAATAGGTTTAGCCATTTTATTTATAGCCATTCAATATATTTGTTTAAAAGATTTTCAATTTTCTTTTTTTCAAATGATTATCGGAATTATCCTTTTTATCTTGCTTTATATTTTGTTTGTAATATTACACGAAGCCTTTCACTTAATTGGTTTTATGATTTTCGGTGGGGTACCCTTTAAATCCTTAAAGTATGGCGTCAATTTAGAGCTTGGTGTTGCGTACGCCACAACAGAAATGCCCCTCCCAAACCATGCTATGAAAAAAGCGTTGCTATTACCGTTTTGGACGACCGGTGTTCTTCCTACTATTGCTGGATTTTATATTAACAGCACGGCATTACTATTAGTGGGCGCCTGTTTAATAGCTGGTGCTGTTGGTGATTTTGCCATGTACAAGGAGCTTCACAAATACCCAAAAAATGCAATTGTGAAAGACGACCCAAATCTTCCAAAACTATATGTATATATTAAATAAAGCAGAGAGACGTGAATTGACGTCTCTCTGCTTTCATTTTTTATACGTTAAAACGGAATAACATGATATCGCCATCTTGCACGACATAGTCTTTACCTTCAAGGCGTACTTTACCAGCTTCTTTTGCTGCTGCTTGTGAACCCGCTTCTACTAAATCATCGAAAGCTACAGTTTCCGCACGAATAAAGCCGCGCTCAAAGTCTGTATGAATAACACCGGCACATTGTGGAGCTTTCATGCCTTTACGGAATGTCCAAGCACGAACTTCTTGAACACCTGCAGTGAAGTATGTTGCAAGACCTAGTAAATCATAAGACGTACGGATTAATTGGTCTAAACCGGATTCCTTGATCCCTAATTCTTCTAGGAACATTGCTTTTTCTTCATCTTCAAGCTCTGAAATTTCTTCCTCGATTTTCGCACAGATTGTAATAACTTGAGCACCCTCAGCAGCTGCATATTCACGTACTTTTTGTACATATTCATTATTGTCTGCATCAGCCACTTCATCTTCTGAAACATTAGCTACATATAGCATTGGCTTAATTGTTAATAGGTGAAGACCTTTTACAATTTTCAGCTCATCTTCTGAAAGCTCAGCAGCACGTGCTGGACGGCCTTCTTCTAGTTCAGCTTTAATTTTAAGAAGAATTGGCTCTTCCACCATAGCTTCTTTATCTTTTTGCTTCGCCATTTTGCTTACACGTTGAATACGTTTGTCGACAGATTCTAAGTCAGCTAAAGCAAGTTCTAAGTTAATAACTTCAATATCATCGATTGGGTCTACTCCACCCGAAACGTGTGTAATATTTTCATCTACGAAACAACGTACGACTTGGCAAATTGCATCTACTTCACGAATGTGCGCAAGGAATTTATTCCCTAAGCCTTCTCCCTTAGAAGCCCCTTTTACAATCCCCGCAATATCCGTAAATTCGAATGCTGTTGGGACAGTTTTCTTTGGTGTAACAAGCTCTGTTAGCTTTTCTAAACGAGCATCTGGTACTTCAACAATGCCTACATTTGGATCGATTGTTGCGAATGGATAGTTTGCTGCTAATGCGCCAGCTTTTGTAATTGCGTTAAATAATGTCGATTTCCCTACGTTCGGAAGACCTACGATTCCAGCTGTTAATGCCATGAATGGACACGACCTTTCTATTTTCAAATACATAGTGTTCGTTTTATAAATTTTGCCCCGGCGCTAAAATATCACCTGAAGCCTTATCTTTAGTTAGCAAATATTTATACCAACCGTTTCGCTTTAGGTACTCTAAAACATGTGCCAAATAAAGTTAAACCAGAGTCTATTATATGGATAAGTGAACGAAAAGTCTAATGACTATCTATTCGTCAGCACGTTTCAAAATCTTCTTCATTTTTTTCTCAAATTCCCTTCTAGGAATCATAACGCTATGCTGACAGCCTTCACATTTAATGCGTACATCTGCGCCCATACGAATAATTTTCCACTCGTTCGTGCCGCATGGATGTTGTTTCTTCATTTCAACTACGTCATTTAAACTAAATTGCTTTGCCTCCATTTATTAATTGCCCCCTTCATTTTTACCTAGTCCACCGTATAACATCATTTTCGGATACGCAATTGGAATGCCATGCTCCTCGAACAACTTCGTCACATCTCGACGGATCGTTCGCGCTACCCCATATTGCTGTTGTGGCAAGGTTTCTGCTGCAATGCGAATTGTCACTTCTGCTCCTGTAACATTTTGTACACCTAAAAACACAGGTGCAGCAACTAACTCTTGATGTACTTCCGGTAAAGTACTTAAATATTCATTAATTATCTTCTCAGCTTTTTCAAAATCCGCATCTGTCGTCATTTGTAAATCTACAAATATTTTCGAGTTATTTACAGAATAGTTCACAACATCACCAATTGCACCATTCGGAATAATGTATTGCTCTCCTGTTACCCCATTGATTTTGGTCGTACGAAGGCCTATTTCGATAACTGTCCCCTCAGCCATATTAATTTTAATATAATCACCGACACCAAACTGATCTTCAAAAATAATAAAGAACCCTGTAATAAGATCTTTTGCCAAGCTCTGTGCACCAAAACCAACGGCTAAACCGACAATTCCAGCTCCTGCAAGAAGACCTGCTACATTAATATTCAACGAAGCGAGAATTGCAATGATTGCCGAGAAATACACTCCATAAGAAAGAACACTGTGTAGTAATTTTAAAATCGTCTTCTGACGACGTTCTGAAGGATTTAATGGTGTACGCATACGTATTTTAAATACTTTATTGATAATTTTTTTACCTATACGTATGACAAGCCATGACACAAATAAGATTAGAATAATTTCAATAGTTGTATCTATCACTTTTTCCCAAAAGCTCTCTGATGTTAGCTTATCCCAATATCGCTGTATCACCTTTTCATTAAATTCCACTTTTTTTCACCTCTTGAATAACTTTCTATAAACTGACGTATACTGCATAAAACTTGAACACTTCCCTAAAAATAAATATGAAAGTGAGTTATTTATGAATACTATACCAAATTCAATACTGCCCTATTCCATTCATCATGAGAGTAAAAATGCGATATGGCATTTGAGTACGTTGTTTTTAGAGCATATTCCCTTTCATCACGAACGCCTTATTTTTTGTTGCATTGGTAGCGACCGCTGTACGGGGGATACACTTGGTCCATTAACAGGTAGCTTCCTGAGTAAATCAATTAGCTTTCCCTATGAAATTGTTGGAACGCTTGAAAACCCACTGCACGCACTTAATTTAGACTCAACATTACAAGAACTACACCATCATACTACGAAACCCTTTATTATTGCGATTGATGCATGCCTAGGAAATGAAAATGCAGTTGGTCATATTGCTGTGCAAAACGGTCCTATTTTGCCCGGAAAGGCTGTAAAAAAGCAATTACCCCCAATCGGTGACATCTCCGTGAAAGGCATTGTCAATGTTGGAGGATTTATGGAGATGCTTGTTCTACAAAATACAAGATTGCACATTTCATATGCCATGGCTGAAAAACTAGCTAGAGCATTTATACTTGCTGCGCATCGTTATTCATTGAAACGGGTAGATGAGGGCGACCAGAATACCGACAATGAATATACCCGGCAACAAGTTAGCAGCCTTGATCTTCGTTAGGCCTGCTATGTTTAAACCGATGGCCATAATCATAACACCGCCAGTAGCCGTCATTTCTGTAATGAACATTTCTAATGCAGCATCTGGAATATATACACTAATAGTGCCCGAAAAAAGAGCAATTATTGCCTGGTAAATAAATACGGGTATTGCCGATAATAATACACCTATCCCTAATGTAGATGCTAAAATAATTGACGTAAACCCATCGATTATACCTTTTGTGATTAGTACATTGTGATCATTACGTAAACCACTGTCTAGAGCACCTATGACTGCCATAGAACCAATGACAAAGATGAGTGAAGCTGTCACGAATCCTTCGGCAATACTGATTTGATTATCTTCACTCCGGCCTTTTCTAAATAATGATTCCACCCACTGCCCCAGTCTATTCATTTGTTTATCTAAATCTAACCATTCACCAATTACTGTACCCACAACTAAACTAACAATTAAAACAATAAAGTTATCACTTTCGAAGCCCATCTTAATCCCTAATAACGCCACCGCTAAGCCAATAATTGATAATACAGTGGCCTTCATTGACTCGGGAATATTTTTGAAAATACGCCCTATTAATGCACCTACTATGATTAGTAGCGCATTAATAAATGTCCCTAATAATATCACAGCCTAGCCTTCTTTCTCCCCATATAGAAAAATAGAGAGCGCCACTATTTTGGCGCTCTCCTTTTTGAAAAGCAAATTCACTCTTCTTGCAAATTTAATATTTCTAAGATCCGTTCCAAATCGTCTTCGGAGTAAAATTCAATCTCTATTTTCCCTTTATTATTTGCTTTTTTTATTTGTACATTTGTTCCAAAGTAATCACGCAATTGCGATTCCTTCGCTGTAACAAAAATGTCCTTTTTCTTCGGCTGCACTGTTTCACGTGAAACTTCTTCATTCAACGTTTGCACAAGCATTTCCACTTGGCGCACATTCAACCCTTGCTTGATCACTTTACCAGCAATCTCTACTACCTTTTTTTTATTTTTCAATCCAAGTAAAGCACGGCCTTGTCCCATAGATAACGCACCATCATTCATCAGTTTACGAACAGCCTCTGGCAACATTAATAAACGAACATGATTGGCAATATGCGGTCTACTCTTACCTAAACGCTTTGATAGCTCTTCTTGCGTGAGATGTAAGTTCTCCATTAGATTTTGATAAGCTTCCGCTTCTTCAATTACTGTTAAATCTTCTCGTTGAAGGTTTTCTAATATAGCCAGTTCCATCATTTGTGCATCCGTCAGGTCTTTAATAATTGCTGGAATAACTTGTAAGCCCGCTAACTGCGCAGCTCTAAAACGTCTTTCACCAGCAACAATTTCATATTTCCTGATTTTTTTCCGTACTGCAATTGGCTGTAAAATACCGTGCTCTATTATTGAATCTGCTAATTCTTGCAGTGCCTCTTCATCAAAAATTTTACGTGGCTGAAAAGGGTTTGCGACAATTTGCTGTAATTGTATTTCTTCTACTTGACCAGAATGCTCAAGCGACTCTCCAGGAAATAAAGCACCAATCCCTTTACCTAATCCTTTAGCCATTTTTTATCACTTCCCTCGCCAACTCTAAATAAACTTCCGCACCTCTAGATCTTGCATCATAAGTAATAATTGGTTCCCCATGACTTGGTGCCTCACTCAAACGTACATTACGCGGAATAATTGTTTTATATACTTTATCTTGAAAGTACTTCTTTACCTCATCAATAACTTGTAACCCTAAATTTGTTCGAGCATCCAGCATCGTTAATAGTACACCATCAATAAATAACTGCTGATTTAAATGCTTCTGTACTAAACGGACTGTCGATAATAACTGACTTAACCCTTCTAATGCGTAATACTCACACTGTACTGGGATTATAAGCGCATCCGAGGCTGTTAAAGCATTAATCGTTAATAATCCTAAAGACGGGGGACAATCAATAATTATGTAATCATAGTCGTCTTTTATATCTTGTAGGGCATGCTTTAAACGAACCTCTCTGGAAATTGTTGATACTAACTCGATCTCTGCCCCGGCAAGTGAAATTGTCGCGGGTACAATTGATAAGTTTTCAATTTTAGTTACCTGAATAACACTTTCAACATTTTCATCATCAATTAAAACATCATAAATACAACTTTGCACTTCACCTTTATCAATACCAACACCACTTGTTGTATTGCCTTGTGGATCGGTATCGATTAACAGTACTTTCTTTCCTAAGTATGCTAGACAAGCGCTCAAATTGACCGATGTCGTTGTTTTACCTACGCCACCTTTTTGATTGGCGATTGCTATAATTCTACCCATTTAAAAGCACCTGCTTTCATCCATCAAAGTTTCCTATGACGAGCCCATTTGTGAATTTTTTTATTTCATTTCGCTATCTAGTTCTCATTCTATCAAAAAAAATGAATAGAGTTGTATAAAATATTAAGAATATATACAAAATTCCCCTTATGCACACACTTTGCACAAGGGGAATCCGTTAAGCTTTTTTCTTTTTTGGAATTTTAACAGTGATTTGATAGTATTCTTCTGTATCTTCTTCTTCAGTTTTTACAGTAATACCGCTCTTTGTCACCATCGATAGCGATTGTTTAATCGTATTCAAGGCAATACGTAAATCTTTGCTAATCGCTTTACGTTTGGGTTTTACTTTTTTCACTGCTACTTCTTCTTGCTCCGCTTCCTCTGGATGTAATAGCATATGAATTTGTTCTTCTAGATTACGCACATTCCAATCATTTTCAAGCGTCTGTTGTAACATTTGCAATTGCAGAGGACGATCTTTAATCGCAATTAAAGCACGCGCATGTCTTTCAGAAATTTCCCGTTTTAAAATAGCTTGTTGTACTTCTTCAGGAAGCTTTAATAAGCGTAATTTATTTGCAACCGTGGATTGTCCTTTTCCCAGTCGTTGGGCAAGTGCTTCTTGTGTTAGCTCATGTAGCTCTAATAATTTTTGATAGGCTACAGCTTCCTCTATCGCTGTTAATTCTTCACGCTGAAGATTTTCAATTAACGCAATTGAAGCTGTTTCTTTATCACTTAAATCACGGACAATGGCAGGGACTTCTGTCCATTGTAATTTTTTCATTGCGCGGTAACGTCGCTCACCGGCAATAATCTCATATTGATTGTTAGCTGTGCTACGTACAACAATTGGTTGAATTACACCATGCGTATGAATGGTTCTTGATAATTCTTCAATCTTGTCATCATCAAAAATAGTACGCGGCTGAAAACGGTTCGGCACAATTTTATCGATTGGGAGTTTAATTACTTCTTCTGCTGCATGCACCGCTTCTACTATTGCTGCTTCTTCTACTTCATTTTTCACACTAGGCTCAGCTTTATTTCCGCCTCCAAAAAAACGTGAAAAAGGACTTTTCATCCAAGTGGCACCACCTTTAGGAAACTATCTTGCTCCGTGTCATTCTATTATTATTTATTATATTTCTTAAAATGTATATAGTTCATAGATGTCATTTGCGTGAACCATGCCTAACTAGTATGTATGCTCAAAACAGCAAAATTATTTTCCTGTTTCGAGAAGTTTCACATGAAACACTAATTATTGAATCGGCGTTTTGTTTGGTACACCAGGTTTTCGAGGATATTTTTTTGGTGTTCCTTTTATTTTATCAAATACATATAAAGTTCGCTCACTATCTTCAATTGGTAAATGGAATGCGAACTCCTCTTTTAGAGCTACACCTAAAGTTGTTAATGCTTTTTTTGCATCTTTTAATTCTTCTGCCCCTGCTGCTGCTTTAAGTGCCACAAAGTATCCATCTGTTTTTGCTAACGGTACACATAACTCCGATAAAACGGAAAGACGTGCAACCGCACGAGCTGTTACAACATCAAATTGTTCACGATACTTCACGTTTTGACCAAATTCCTCTGCGCGTGCATGCACAAAATTCATATTGTCTAAATGTAATTCTTCGCTTAAATGATTTAAAAATGTAATACGTTTATTCAAAGAATCGACTATCGTTACTTGTAAGTGTGGGAAACAGATTTTAATCGGAATGCTCGGGAAACCTGCACCTGCTCCAACATCACATACAGTTATAACTTTTGTGAAGTCAAAGTAAAAAGATGGACTAATTGAATCATAGAAATGCTTTAAATAGACGCCCTCTAAATCTGTGATAGCCGTTAAGTTCATTTTTTCATTCCACTCAACAAGCAGTTCAAAGTATTTTTTAAATTGTGCGATTTGCATTTCAGAAAGTACAATGCCTTTTTCCTTCAACGCATCGATAAATTGTTGTTCGTTCATGTAAAGTCTCCTTTTTTAAGAAAAGCGTCTTCACTCAAGATTGTCTAATGCATTCTAGTGTGTGCGCTTCTACGTAGACATGTATATTAAAATTTTTATTGCAAAAATAGGAAGCGGGCACAAAGGTATGCCCGCCTCTTATTCTCTTTGTCGATACTATTATTCGCCGCTCACACGTGCAATTTTCCCTTGTTCGATATAAACAAGTAAAATTGAAATATCTGCTGGATTAACCCCTGAAATACGTGAAGCTTGTGCGATAGAAAGCGGTATTACTTGTTTCAATTTTTGTCGAGCTTCTGTTGCTAATCCTGAAATTGCATCATAATCAATGTTTTCGGGAATTTTTTTATTCTCCATTTTACGAAGCTTTTCAACTTGTTGTAATGCTTTTTCAATATATCCTTCATATTTCAGTTGGATCTCAATTTGTTCTTGCGCTTCTTCTGTTAATTCAATTTCAGTTGGAATTAATGATGCCACTAGATCATAGTGTACTTCAGTACGTTTTAGTAAATCAGCACCCCGAATACCATCTTTTAACTCGCTACCACCAACAGAACGAATAGCTGATTGAGTAGCCTCATTTGGTTTGATGATTACTTCACGCAAACGTGCAATCTCATTTTCAATGGAAGATTTTTTCTCTTTAAATTGCGCATAGCGCTCCTCTGAGATCATACCAACTGCGTTAGCGCGCTCAACTAGACGTAAATCTGCATTATCATGTCGTAATAATAGACGATACTCAGCACGAGATGTTAATAAACGATACGGCTCATTCGTTCCTTTAGTGACAAGATCATCGATCAATACCCCGATATAAGCTTCTGAACGGCTTAAAATTAACTCTTCTTTACCAAGTGCGTTAGCAGCGGCATTAATACCTGCCATTAAACCTTGTCCTGCCGCTTCTTCATAACCAGAAGTACCGTTAATTTGACCTGCAGTATATAAGCCTTTAATACGTTTTGTTTCTAATGTTGGCCATAATTGCGTTGGTACGATCGCATCGTACTCGATTGCATAACCTGCACGCATCATTTCTGCATTTTCTAAACCAGGAATTGACGTCACTAAACGCTTTTGTACGTGCTCAGGTAAGCTTGTTGATAATCCTTGTACATATACTTCACGCGTATTACGACCTTCAGGCTCTAAGAAAATTTGGTGACGTGGTTTATCATTAAAACGTACAACTTTATCCTCGATAGATGGGCAATAGCGTGGCCCCGTCCCTTTAATCATGCCTGAATACATCGGAGAAAGATGTAAGTTCGCCTCAATAATTTCATGTGTTTGTAGACTTGTATATGTTAACCAGCAAGGTAATTGATCCATAATGAATTCAGTCGTTTCAAAACTGAATGCACGTGGTACATCATCTCCTGGTTGAATTTCTGTTTTTGAATAGTCGATTGTTCGGCTATTTACACGAGGAGGCGTACCTGTTTTAAAGCGTACAAGGTCAAAGCCTAGCTCTTTTAGGTTATTCGCAAGGCCAATCGATGGCTGTTGGTTGTTTGGACCACTTGAATATTTCACATCGCCAATAATAATTTCGCCGCGTAGGAATGTACCTGTTGTCACAATAACTGTTTTGGCACGATAAATCGCACCGACTTGTGTAAGTACACCTTTTACTTCCCCATCTTCGACGATTAATTCTTCAACCATCGCTTGGTGGATCGTTAGGTTTTCATTTTCCTCTAATAAGCGTTTCATTTCTTGTTGGTAAAGAACCTTGTCCGCTTGCGCTCGAAGTGCACGTACAGCAGGTCCTTTCCCTGTGTTTAACATACGCATTTGAATATGCGTTTTATCAATAACTTTCCCCATTAAACCGCCAAGTGCATCAATTTCACGCACGACAATCCCTTTTGCAGGACCGCCTATTGATGGATTACATGGCATAAAGGCAATCATATCTAAGTTAATTGTTAACATGAGTGTGTTGGCACCCATTTTGGCAGCAGCATGTGCAGCTTCAGAACCTGCATGACCTGCACCAATGACAATAACATCATACGTACCTGCCTCATATTGTGTTGGCATGCTCATTTCTTCCCTTCTTTTGTTGATTATTTCCCTAAACAGAACTGTGAAAATAGTTGGTTTATTAAGCTCTCTTGCACTGTATCACCAATAATCTCACCAAGAATTTCCCATGTTCTCGTAACATCTATTTGTACCATATCTACTGGCACTCCAGCTCTTGCAGCATCAAGTGCATCCTCTACTGTTGCTTGTGCTTGATGCAATAATGCAATATGGCGTGCGTTCGATACATATGTTAAATCGCCTGATTCGATTTGCCCTTCAAAGAATAGCGCAGCAATCGCTTCCTCTAACTCCATCACACCTTCTTCTTGTAACAATGAAGTCGTGACAATACGATGGTTGCCTGCTAGCTCTTTCACTCTGGCTAAATCGATTTTTTGCGGTAAATCTGTCTTGTTAACCACAACGATATAGTCCATCGCTTCAATTGTTTCAAATAGACGTTCGTCCTCAGCTGATAACGCTTCGCCGTAGTTTAAAACAAATAAAATTAAATCTGCCTCGCGTAATACTTGGCGTGAACGCTCTACACCAATACGCTCTACTATATCCTCTGTTTCACGAATACCTGCTGTATCCACTAAACGAAGCGGTACACCACGCACATTGACATACTCTTCTATAATATCACGAGTTGTCCCGGCGATATCCGTCACAATTGCTTTATTTTCTTGTACTAAACTATTTAAAAGTGAAGATTTCCCAACGTTTGGACGGCCTAAAATAACTGTCGATAAACCTTCACGTAAAATTTTTCCTTGAGATGATGTTTGTAAAAGTTTAATGATTTCATCGCGGACCCACGCACATTTCTCTAGTAACACAGGCACAGTCATTTCTTCTACATCATCATACTCCGGATAATCAATATTAACCTCTACTTGTGCCAATGTCTCTAGTAAAGCTTGGCGCAAGTCACCGATAAGTCGTGATAATTTCCCATCCATTTGACCTAGTGCCACGTTCATCGCACGATCTGTCTTGGCACGTATTAAATCCATAACCGCTTCTGCTTGGGATAAATCGATACGTCCATTTAAAAACGCACGCTTCGTAAACTCACCCGGCTCAGCTAATCGTGCACCATTCGTTAATGCTAATTTCAATACACGGTTCACAGATACTAAACCACCATGGCAGTTAATCTCTACTACATCTTCACGTGTAAATGTTTTTGGAGCACGCATTAACGATAGCATTACTTCCTCTACTATCTCATCCGTTCTCGGATCTACTAAATGGCCATAATGAATTGTATGTGATGCCTTCTCAAGCAAACTCTTGCCACCAGGCGATTTGAATATTTTATCAGCAATTGCTACTGCATCATCCCCACTTAGGCGAACAATCGCAATAGCTCCTTCACCCATGGGTGTGGATATCGCAGCAATTGTATCAAATTCCATATAATAACCTCCTAAATACATCATTATCCACATGTGGATAACCTAAACCGTTCAACACTTTCTAACAACTTAGACTAACATATTTTCACTGAAATCTAAAGTAAGTGTAATTTTCCTACTACAGACGAAAAAAACGGCCGCTTTCACAACTAAAGTGAAATGACCGCTTTAAAACTATTTGTCTGTATGTTTTTATGTTAAGGAACCACATTAGCTATCTTACTGGTTCGATGACTAAATAACGATTAGGTTCTGTTCCCTCTGAATATGTTTCAATATCAAGACGATTTGCCAATTGATTGTGAATAATTTTTCGCTCATATGACTGCATTGGCTCAAGTTCCATACGCTGATTTAAACGTAATGCCTTATCAGCCATACGATCTGCCAGTTGTTCCAATGCAACTTGGCGACGCTCACGGTAATTTTCTACATCTATTTTCACAAGTAAAAACTGTTTTGCACTTTTATTTAACACCAATTGTGTTAATTGCTGTAAGGAATTAAGCGTTTGACCACGTTTCCCGATTAATAGTGCTGCTTTTTCACTTTCTAATTGAAATAAAACATATTTACCTTCGCGTGTTGTTTCGATTTTAAGATCTTGAATATCCATATTCGTTGCTATGCTTATTAAATAAGCTTTTGCTTCTTCAATTGGATCTTCTGTAGCATCTTCTTTGTTTTCTTCTAACACGTTTTCTTGTACAGCTTCGATGTCAATTGGTTGTTCAGAAACTTGTGAACTTTCGTTATCAATATCCTCTACTACTGCTGCTTCGACAATGTCTGTCGCTTTTTCTTGTTGTCTATCAACATCCACTTGAGTCACTTGCACTTCTTTAACTGTCACACGTACTTCAGCAGCACGTGTTCCAAAACCTAAAAATCCTTTTTTGCCTTCTTGTAAAACTTCAACATCTACTTGTTCACGGGTCTTGCCAAGTTTCTGTAACGCCAATGAGATCGCTTCATGTGTTGTTGCGCCTATTTGCGTAAGTTGTTTCACTTTTTAGCCCCTCCATTTTGAGCAGGTTCAGTTTTATTCTTTTCCCAAGGTTTGTAAATATAAAGGTTTTGGAGAATCGAGATAATATTCCCGATTACCCAGTAAAGAGATAAAGCAGCTGGTAATGCGATACCAAAACCAATAATCATAAATGGCATAATGTACATCATCATTTTCATTTGAGGATTATCCATTGCTGGGCCCGTACGTAGAACAATAAATTGCATTAAACCTGCAAGAATTGCTAGTACCGGTGCTGGATCTGCTAATGGGAAGATGAAAAAGTTTCCTAAATCAAAAGCAGGTGTCGCATTCATACGGCTAATTGCATGATAGAAGCCAATTAAGATTGGCATTTGAATGAGCATCGGTAAACATCCAGCAAGTGGATTTACACCAGATTCGCTCATTAGTTTCATCATCTCTTGTTGGTACTGCTGTTGTGTTTGTGCATCCTTAGAAGCGTACTTTGCTTGCAATTCCTTCATCTTCGGTTGAATTTCTTGCATTTTTTTAGAACTCTTCGTTTGCTTAATCATTAATGGGAGAATTGCTAAACGAATAATAATTGTTACTGCGATAATCCCCCATGCATACGTACCCAAAAGATCAGCAAAGAATTTAATGGCTGATACTAGTGGCCAAACGATGAATTCATTCCAGAAGCCTTCGCTATCTTTGGAGATTGGTGCATTGAATTCTGTACAACCAGAAAGTAGTAGAACTACAGATACTAGCGACAAAATTAACCAAAGTCGTTTTTTCAACTTTCTTCCCCCTACAAAAACTATTAAATTTTCTAAAATAAAACACCTAGGCGTTTATTTAGTCGGCGTTTAACCACCACTAAATAAAGTTATCAATTATTTTATCATGCAAATAAGCTTTCACTCTACAAAATGTTCCAACTAAATATGCATACTCAGTAATAGAAGTTACTAAATTAGCAACAGCTGCGGTGGAACCTTGCGTTAAAGTGTGCTCCATAGCCACTTTTTTGCGTTATATATTACGCTTTCTGTAATACTTTAGCGATGCGTAGTACATGTTGCAAACTTTGTTTCACCTCATGAAAATCCATAGTGGCCGCCGGATGTCTGGCGATAATAACATAGTCCATATTCGGCTTGAGTTCATCTTTTAATTCATGAATGCTTTGGCGAATATAGCGCTTAATTTGGTTGCGTATTACCGCATTACCAAGTTTTTTACTCACTGATATACCCACACGTAGCTCAGTTTGTCCCTCTTTCGGTAAAAAATAAACAACAAACTGGCGATTTGCAAAGGATTTACCCTTTTTAAACACCTTCTGAAAATCTTCATTCTTTTTCACTCTTTGGCGTTTTTTCATTTCTTTCACCTGCTAGCCATAATATCAATTAATCCTTATTTTAAATTTTCAACCTAAAATAAAGAAAAAAAAGACCACTGATGTGGCTCAGTGGACTTATTTTATGCTGATAGAACTTTTCTGCCTTTACGACGGCGAGCAGCAAGAACATTACGACCGTTTTTCGTGCTCATGCGTGCGCGGAAACCGTGTACTTTGCTGTGCTTACGTTTCTTAGGTTGGTAAGTACGTTTCATGTATATAGACACCTCCTGAATGAAAGTTGAATTTTTCAACATACAGACTTGCATATTATATAAAGTAAATAGCTATTTTGTCAATGAATTTCATAAATTTCTTTCCTGTAGCAAATTTCTTCACGACTATCTTTCTCTACAAACTTATCCACAAAATAATTATTCTTTTTGCACACACCTGTGTATATTATTTTCCGTCCCTTTTTTTATCCACAGACGTTGTCTACAACTTTTTCACATAAGCAGTGCTTGTGGACAACTTTAAAGTGCATAAATAAATATCGTGTGGATAAGTTTCTTAAGCTATTGAAAAACCTTGATTTTTTTGTTACGCTATCTGTGCTTCACTTTGTTGAAAACTAAAACTGACTTTTCTTTTATCCACAACTGTTAATATGCTGTGGATAATTTTTATCACAGCCTTTGGGTAATACTTATCCCCAGTTTGTGATTTTGTGGATTAGTTATGAATTATTCGTATTAGAGAAAAATAAATGAGATAAATTTTATTTTTAAACATGGACTGAATTGTAAAGGAGAATAGCAGCTTGGAACATTTAGAAGAACTATGGAATAATGTCCTGGCTCAAGTTGAACAAAAAATTTCTAAACCTAGCTTTGAGACGTGGCTTAAGTCGACAAAACTACTTTCATTAAGTGCTACGACAGTAACAATTGCCGCGCCTAATTCGTTTGCTCGTGACTGGCTTGAGAATCATTATATTCATTTGATTACAGGTATATTAACGGAGCTTACTGGAGAAGACTTGCTTATTAAATTTGTTGTTCAAAAAAATCAGGATTCGGACGATTTTGACTTACCAGCGCCGATTATCCAAGCTAAAAATAACGATCAGCACGATATTTCACCTGGTATGTTAAACCCGAAATATACATTTGATACGTTTGTCATTGGCTCTGGAAACCGCTTTGCACATGCAGCATCACTTGCTGTTGCAGAAGCGCCCGCAAAAGCTTATAATCCCTTCTTTATATATGGGGGGGTTGGTCTTGGCAAAACCCATTTAATGCATGCGATTGGCCATTATGTACTCGAACATAACCCGAATGCGAAGGTTGTGTACTTATCATCAGAGAAATTTACGAATGAATTCATAAATTCAATTCGTGATAACAAAGCTTTAGATTTTCGCAATAAATATCGTAATGTTGATGTACTGCTAATTGATGATATTCAATTTTTAGCCGGAAAAGAATCAACTCAGGAAGAATTTTTCCATACATTTAATACATTACATGAAGAATCCAAGCAAATTGTTATTTCAAGTGATCGCCCGCCAAAGGAAATTCCAACACTTGAAGATCGCCTACGCTCTCGATTTGAGTGGGGCTTAATTACAGATATTGCACCACCAGACTTAGAAACACGTATTGCAATTTTACGTAAAAAAGCAAAAGCAGATGGTCTTGATGTGCCTAATGAAGTGATGCTGTATATTGCGAACCAAATTGACTCCAACATAAGGGAGCTTGAGGGTGCGCTTATTCGTGTCGTGGCATACTCATCACTTGTCAATAAAGATATTTCAGCTACTTTAGCAGCTGAGGCCCTTAAAGATATTATTCCAAATGCAAAACCACGTACCGTATCAATTTTAGACATTCAAAATGCTGTTGGAGAACATTTTAATATTCGATTAGAAGACTTTTCCGCAAAAAAACGTACGAAATTAATTGCATTTCCTCGTCAAGTTGCCATGTTTTTATCACGTGAACTTACAAACTTCTCTTTACCAAAAATCGGAGAGGAATTTGGAGGACGAGATCATACAACTGTTATTCATGCACATGAGAAAATTTCTTCTATGTTGAAAGAAGATGTTCAATTACAACAAGATATTAAACAAATTCGGAGCATGCTTGGCAAATAACCTTGTGGATAATCTAGTATTTTAAACACAAACTTATGCACAGTCTATCTACATGTGGATAGACTGATTTTGTTGACTTAAAGTCACTTATCCACAAATCCACAGGCCCTATTACTATATCTTTTAATTTTTTATAAATAAATAATATAAATATGTGAGGTAAAACTAATGAAATTTAATATTCTACGTGACCGTTTATTAGATGGTTTAAATGATGTTATGAAAGCTGTAAGTTCAAAAACAACAATTCCGATTTTGACAGGAATTAAAATCGATGTAACAAACGAAGGTATGCGTTTAACTGGTAGTGATGCAGATATTACAATTCAAACATTTATCCCAGTAGAAGAAGATGGACAAGAAATAATTCAAGTAGCAGAGACAGGATCTATAGTTGTACAAGCACGTATGTTTAACGAAATTGTTCGTAAATTACCTACGAATGAGGTTGAAATTCAAGTAACAGCAGGTTTACAAACGCATATTCGTTCAGGAAAATCAGTATTCCATTTAATCGGCTCTGATGCTGCAGAATACCCACTTTTACCTGAATTGACTGAAGATCAACAATTCACAATACCAGCTGATTTATTAAAAACAATTATTCGTGAAACAGTTTTTGCGGTGGCTACATCAGAAAGTCGTCCTGTGTTGACAGGTGTAAACTGGAAAATTAAAAACGATGAACTAATCTGTATTGCAACAGATAGCCATCGTTTAGCAAGAAGAAAAGTAAGCTTAGAAGATTTACCAGAAGTAGAACATAGTGTTGTAATCCCAGGTAAGAGTTTAAACGAATTAAATAAGGTTTTAGAAGATTCTACAAACCTTGTACGAATTGTTATTACAAACCAGCAAGTATTATTCAAAACAGGGGATGTATTATTCTTCTCTCGTTTGCTTGAGGGTAATTACCCAGATACATCACGTTTAATTCCAGAAGAATATCAAACAAATTTAACGATCAATGGTAAAGCATTATTACAAGCAATCGATCGTGCATCATTAGTGGCTCGTGGTGATCGTAATAATGTTGTTCGTTTTGAAATTTTAGATGGTCAATCAGTTGAAGTTTCATCAAATTCACCAGAGATTGGTAAAGTACAAGAAGAGATTCCAGTTGAGGCATTAGAAGGTGAAAGCTTAAAAATTTCTTTCAGTGCAAAATACATGATGGAAGCATTAAAAGCTATCGATGGTCAAGACGTTGTTATCCAATTTACAGGTGCAATGAGACCATTTATTTTACGCTCAGTACATGATGACGCCATCCTGCAATTGATATTACCTGTACGTACTTACTAAATTTCTATTTGAGAGTCTTTAGGAGATAGTCGCTCGTTGCGGCTATCTTTTTTTACTTATGTGTATTTTTTAGGTATGATAGAGAGATAGAGATTCAGTATTTGGAGGGTGACTAGGCCGTGAAAGACATCAAAATTGACGTAGAATTCGTCACATTAGGACAACTATTAAAAATAACAGACGCTATTAGCTCAGGTGGAATGGCAAAATGGTTTTTACAAGAACATGATGTATATGTAAATGGTGAGGTAGAAGATCGTCGTGGTCGCAAATTACGTGACGGAGATGTCATAAATATTCCTGGGTGCGGAAGATTTCGCATTGTAGGACCAACTGGACAATAAATATGCACATTGAGCAGTTAAAACTTACAAATTATCGTAACTACGATTCCTTAGCTTTAGACTTTTCGCCAAAAATTAATGTTTTTATTGGTGAAAATGCCCAAGGGAAAACAAATGTTATGGAATCTATTTACGTATTAGCTATGGCGAAGTCTCATCGCACAACAAACGATAAAGAATTAATACGTTGGGAATCAGACTATGGTAAAATAGAAGGGGCCGTTCAAAAAAAATATGGTACTCTCCCAATTGAGTTAACGATATCAAAAAAGGGTAAAAAGGGTAAGATAAACCATATAGAGCAAAGTCGACTTAGTCATTATATTGGTCAAATGAATGTGGTTATGTTTGCGCCTGAAGATTTAAATCTTGTAAAAGGTAGTCCGCAAATTCGACGACGTTTTATTGATATGGAGATTGGACAAATTTCGCCAGTCTACTTACATGATTTATTAACCTTTCAAAAAGTTTTAAAGCAACGTAATCATTATTTGAAAATGCATCAAGGTAAAAAAATAATGAATGATGTAATGTATGAGGTCTATAATGAGCAGTATATTCATGCGGCCATTCAAATAATACAAAAAAGATTTCAATTTATGGATTTATTGCAAGAATGGGCAGAGCCAATTCACGCTGGTATTTCTCAAGGAAAAGAAACTTTAATAATCAAGTACCGCACAGTGGGCGGTATAGAGAAAAATTTCACACCGAGTGAAATGGAGCAACTTTTGCAAAAGAAATTACTTGAAGTGAAGGATCGCGAGTTTGAACGTGGTGTTACATTAGTCGGTCCACATCGCGATGATTTGCAGTTTTTAGTAAATGGCTATGACGTCCAAACTTACGGATCTCAAGGACAGCAGCGTACAACAGCCTTATCACTAAAGCTAGCTGAGATTGAATTGATTAAACAAGAAACGAACGAAACACCTATTTTACTTTTAGATGATGTATTGTCAGAGCTCGATGATTATCGTCAATCGCATTTACTAAATACGATTCAAGGTGAAGTTCAAACGTT
Source organism: Lysinibacillus sp. NPDC097287 (assembly GCF_044761695.1). Lineage (NCBI taxonomy): Bacteria > Bacillati > Bacillota > Bacilli > Caryophanales > Bacillaceae > Lysinibacillus > Lysinibacillus sp. NPDC097287. The sequence continues at coordinate 6,756 of NZ_JBIWCX010000013.1, read as the reverse complement.
TGTAACAACTACAAGTGTCGACGGAATTCATCACGAAACAATGGAACACGCGCAACTGTTCCACGTGAAACAAGGTGCGATAGAGAAAAGTTAACCAGTGTTTTTAAAATAAAGAATGAAAACTAATTTTATATATAAGCAAAAGCGCGAAATTCTTAAACTCACTTCTGAATTTGAGATGAAGATTAAATAAGGTATCTTTATTTCAATTTTTTTAATGCTTTAAGGATATGCTAGGCCCACACATAATATAAGTTAGCATGTAGTAAGAATGCGGTGTTTAAGTTAACAGAAATGTGAATGGGCAATTAAATGCTTTACTTAGATTACGAACGAATGGTAATAGTCAGCTCGGTTGACTGTTCATTCATTTACACACAATGATGTTATGAAGGAGTAGATGGACACCGTGGCTATAGAAAACGAAGGTTTACAAAATCAAGCTTATGAGGCCGATCAGATACAGGTTCTTGAAGGATTAGAAGCGGTTCGTAAAAGACCGGGGATGTATATTGGTTCTACAAGTTCGAAAGGGCTTCACCATTTAGTATGGGAAATCGTTGATAATAGTATTGATGAAGCACTAGCGGGATTTTGTACGGATATCAAAGTAACAATTGAGAAAGAAAACTGGATTCGTGTTGAAGATAATGGACGTGGTATTCCAGTAAGTATTCAAGAGAAAATGGGGAAACCAGCTGTAGAAGTTATTATGACAGTCTTACATGCTGGTGGTAAGTTTGGCGGCGGCGGATATAAAGTATCAGGTGGTCTTCACGGAGTAGGTGCTTCAGTTGTAAATGCCTTATCAGAGCAAACAATTGTCCAAGTGCATCGTGAAGGACATATCCATGAAATCAAATTTGAACGTGGGAAAACAGTTCAAGAATTAATGGTGATTGGTGATACTGACTATAACGGGACAACAACTCGATTTAAAGCAGACCCTGAAATTTTCAAAGAAACTACGGTTTATGAATTTGATATTTTAGCTCATCGTATTCGTGAATTAGCTTATTTAAATCGCGGAATTCGTATTACTATTGCGGATGAACGTGAAGGGGAAGAACGTTCTACTACATATCATTATGAGGGCGGTATCCGTTCTTATGTAGAACATTTAAACAAAACAAAAGAGCCAATTCATGAACCGATTGATGTTTTGGGTGAAAAAGATGGTATTACAGTTGAAATTGCTATGCAATATAATGCTGGCTTCTCTTCAAATATCTTTTCATTCGCTAACAACATTAATACGTATGAAGGTGGTACGCATGAGTCTGGTTTCAAAACAGCTCTTACACGTGTCATTAATGATTACGCTCGTAAAAATGGCTTGTTAAAAGAAGCAGATACGAATCTTACAGGTGAAGATGTGCGCGAGGGTTTAGTAGCTATTGTCTCTATTAAGCACCCTGACCCACAGTTTGAAGGGCAAACAAAAACAAAGCTTGGAAACTCAGAGGTAAGTCAAATTACGAACTCTTTATTCTCTGAAGGTTTTGAGCGGTTTATGTTAGAGAACCCTACAGTAGCTCGAAAGGTGATTGAGAAAGGCTTGATGGCAGCGCGAGCACGTGTTGCAGCGAAAAAAGCACGTGAATTCACACGTCGTAAATCAGCGCTTGAAGTATCAAGCTTACCAGGTAAACTTGCGGACTGCTCTTCGACAAATCCAGCTGAATGTGAAATTTACATTGTAGAAGGTGACTCTGCCGGAGGTTCGGCAAAATCAGGTCGTGATCGTCACTTCCAAGCAATTTTGCCGTTACGTGGGAAAATTTTAAACGTTGAAAAAGCACGTTTAGATAAGATTTTATCAAATGCAGAAATTCGAGCAATGATTACAGCTTTCGGTACAGGGATTGGTGAAGAATTTAATTTAGAAAAAGCACGTTATCATAAAATTATTATTATGACGGATGCCGATGTCGACGGTGCACATATCCGTACTTTGCTATTAACATTCTTCTTCCGTTTCCTTCGTCCGCTTATAGAAGCAGGCTATATTTATATTGCACAGCCACCGCTTTATCAAGTGAAACAAGGTAAACATATTGAGTATTGCTATGATGATGTTGTATTACAACAAATTTTAGAACGTTTACCTAAAATGCCGAAACCAAATGTACAGCGTTACAAAGGACTTGGTGAAATGAATGCAGAACAGCTTTGGGACACAACAATGGATCCCGAGTATCGTACTCTGTTACAAGTAGAAATGGATGATGCAATCCAGGCAAACCAAGCATTTGAGCGTTTAATGGGTGATGAGGTTGAACCGCGTCGTCAATTTATTGAAGAAAATGCGGTATACGCAAACTTAGATATTTAATTTTCTCTCGAGAGGAGATAAACACTGTGTCAGAACAAGAACGCTCCGGTATTAAAGGAATTAATATAACAAAAGAGATTGAAACATCTTTTCTTGATTACGCAATGAGTGTAATCGTGTCACGTGCATTACCAGATGTACGTGACGGTTTAAAACCTGTACATCGTCGTATTTTATATGGCATGCAGGAACTAGGAAACACAGCTGATAAGGCATATAAAAAATCAGCACGTATTGTTGGGGACGTAATGGGTAAGTATCACCCACATGGTGACTCTTCTATTTACGATGCAATGGTACGTATGGCGCAAGATTTTAGTTATCGTTATATGCTAGTTGATGGTCACGGTAACTTTGGTTCTGTCGATGGTGACGGTGCCGCTGCGATGCGTTATACGGAATCTCGTATGTCACGTATTGCAATGGAAATGTTACGTGATATAAATAAAAATACAATTGACTATACAGATAACTATGATGGCTCTGAAAGAGAACCTGTTGTTTTACCAAGTCGTTATCCGAACTTACTTGTTAATGGTGCTGCTGGGATTGCCGTTGGTATGGCCACTAATATTCCACCACATCAGCTAGGTGAAACGATTGATGGTGTCTTAGCACTATCTGAAAACCCTGCAATTACGACGGAAGAATTGATGGAAATCATCCCTGGTCCGGATTTTCCGACTGGTGGTTTAATTCTAGGTCGTAGCGGTATTCGTCGTGCATATGAAACGGGCCGTGGCTCTATTGTTATTCGTGCTAAAGTGGAAATTGAACAAAAAGCGAACGGTAAGGAGACAATTCTAATCCATGAACTTCCTTACCAAGTGAATAAAGCGAAGTTGATCGAAAAGATTGCTGAGCTTGTGCGCGATAAAAAAATTGATGGCATTACTCATTTACGTGATGAATCTGATCGCCGTGGTATGCGAGTTGTCATCGAAATCCGTAAAGATGCCAATGCTAATGTTGTATTAAACAATCTATATAAACAAACTGCTATGCAATCAAGCTTTGGTATTAATATGTTGTCACTTGTTAATGGACAACCAAAAGTAATGGGCTTAAAAGAAATGTTGTATCATTACTTAGAGCATCAAAAAGTCATTATTCGTCGTCGTACGGAATTTGAGTTAAAGAAAGCTGAAGACCGTGCACATATTTTAGAAGGTTTACGTATTGCACTTGATCATATCGATGAAATTATTGCGATTATTCGTGGTTCTCGTAGTGGTGATGAAGCGAAGCCATTATTAATGGAGCGTTTTAATTTATCGGAACGTCAATCACAAGCTATTTTAGATATGCGTCTAGTTCGTTTAAGTGGTTTAGAACGTGAGAAAATTGAATCGGAATATCAAGAACTACAAGTGCTTATTGCTGAGTTAAAAGAAATCTTAGCAGACGAAGCAAAAATTGTTGATATCATTCGAACAGAAATTTTAGAAATTAAAGAACGTTTCAATGATAAACGCCGTACTGAAATTACTTCAGGTGGTATGGAAATGATTGAAGATGAGGATTTAATTCCGATAGAAAATTCAGTTGTGACTTTAACACACAATGGCTATATCAAACGTTTAGCTGCGAATACATACCGTAGTCAAAAACGTGGTGGTCGTGGTGTACAAGGTATGGGTACCAATGATGATGATTTCGTAGAGCATCTCATGAATACATCTACACATGATACAATTTTATTCTTCACATCAAAAGGTAAAGTATTCCGTGCCAAGGGCTATGAGATACCTGAATATGGTCGCACAGCGAAGGGCTTACCTATTGTTAATTTACTGAATATCGATAAAGGCGAAAAAGTTACAGCAATGATTCGAGTGGACTCATTTGATGCAGATGCTTACTTTATCTTTACTACGAAAACGGGTGTTACAAAACGTACACCAGTGTCAAATTTCGCTAATATCCGCACAAATGGCTTAATTGCAATTAGTTTGCGTGAAGATGATGACTTAATTGCTGTTCGTTTAACGGATGGCTCTAAGCAAATTATTATCGGTACACGTGATGGTATGCTCGTACGTTTCCAAGAAGATGATATTCGTTCAATGGGTCGTACAGCAGGTGGTGTGCGTGGTATTAAGCTACGTGAAGGCGATGAAGTAGTTGGTATGGAAATCGTTGAGCCGGGTCAAGAAATTTTAGTTGTAACTGAAAAAGGCTATGGTAAACGTACTTCTGAAGAAGAATACCGTTTACAAAGTCGTGGTGGTGTAGGATTGAAAACAATCCAAATCACAGATAAGAACGGTCCTATGGTAGCTGTAAAAACAGTCGATAATACTGAAGACTTAATGCTAATTACTATTAATGGTATGTTAATCCGTATGGATGTTAATGATATTTCGTTAATTGGTCGTAGTACACAAGGTGTTCGTTTAATTCGTTTAGGTGACGATGAACTTGTTGCAACAGTTGCGAAAGTAGAAAAAGAAGAAGATGTGCCTGAAGATGAGACAGATGAATCTTCTGGGACTGAACAAATAGAAGAATAAACTATAAAAACCGATGATTGCACAAGATACTTGTAAATCATCGGTTTTATTTATTCCAAATCTATGAAAAATAAGTAATTTGTTTATAGTTCATGATAATATATAGAAAAGCCTTAATTTTATGTAAATAAAGTCACGTAGGGGTGGTAATTTCATGGAAACAACGCAAGTTCCTATATCAGAATTACGCTTAGGTAGGGTTATTTCTGAAGATATATTTTCTAATACTCAATATCCAATCTTTTTTAAAGGTACAGCAATATCTTATGAACATTTACATGTGTTTAATGTGTTTAATATTTCCGAAGTACCGGTATATAAAGAAACAGAAAATAGTAATTCAACAGCAGTGATAGATGAATCACTTTCTGCAGCACAACCAGAGGCTGTATTAACTTTTAAGACAATTTACTTTAATGCTGTGGAGCAGTTTAAAAGGGAATTTAAAAATTGGGAAGCCGGCGCAAAGGTAGATATTACAAAAGCGCGAGCAATTATTTTACCGTTGATCGATATTGTATTAGAAGATCGTACAATTATTTTTGATTTAAATGAATACTCTAACCCTAAAGATTATTTATATCATCACTGTATAGCTACTGGGATGATATCAGCGGTGCTTGCTCAAAAATTAAATTGTGATAGAGGCCTTACGTTACAAATTGCAATAGGGGGATTATTAGCTGATTGTGGCATGGCTAAAATACATCCACGTATTCGAGATAAGAAAACGACTCTAACAGAACAAGAATTTAATGAAGTACAGAAGCACCCAATATTTAGTTTTAATATGATTAAAGATCTGACTATTTTAAAAGAGACAATTAAAGAGGCAATCTTCCAGCATCACGAACGATTAAACGGTAGTGGCTACCCTAAAGGTGAAAGAATAGCAAATATATCAATGTTTGCTCAAATCATTGCTGTAGCTGATGTTTTCCATGCAATGACGAGCGAACGACTATATCGTTCGAAACAGTCGTCTTTTAAAGTCATTGAAATGATTAATGAATCTGAATTCGGCAAATTTGATATTAAGGTAGTGCGTGCTTTAATTGATGTTGTCGCAGATTTACCGATTGGTACAATTATAGAATTGTCCAATTTAGAACGCGGGGAAGTAATGTTTGTGAATAAGTTCGCGCCAACACGTCCACTTATTAAATTAAATAGTACTGGTGAAATATTTGATTTAGGAAAAAATCGTACGTTCTATATTTCTCGTATCATTACAAATGAATAGTGTAGTATTATTAAAAACGACAATTGAAGAATTAACTGGTTGTCGTTTTTCATTTTCATGGTTTCAAACAATATTGTTTTGTACGAATCCAGGTTATAGGATATGAATAGCAACATACTTTAACATTTGCATTTTAAGAAAAACTTTTTATTAATATTAATTCAGATAAAATGATTTATATAAAACGTTGCAATCTAATATTGTAGTGACGAATTTTAGCATGTAGTTTGGGTAAAGTATTTATAGTTTAATGTTTCAGTATAATAATTCATTAATTTACATAGGTTTATTCTGTACACCTTTTAAAAGTTATTAAATGTCCTAATAGCCTATAGAAAGATCGGTAAATAGGTGTGTTTTAGAAAATGATAAAATGATTTAAATTTTTTTATCAGAAAGTGTTGACATTGTTTTTATATATTGATATTATAAGTGAGTCGCCAAGAGGTGACGCGTTAAACGAAACAAAATGAACCTTGAAAACTGAACAAGCAAAACGTAATCAATAACGTTTTTTAGTAGCTAACTTTGTTAGCGAACGAAACACAAGTAATAAATAGATATCAACTATTAGTTGATACGCTAGCAAAGCTAATGAGCTTTCAAACTACTTTTATGGAGAGTTTGATCCTGGCTCAGGACGAACGCTGGCGGCGTGCCTAATA